>JBBSLN010000177.1:0-5355 GCA_038255205.1 Flavobacteriales bacterium | reverse complement strand
TATGAAGTCGAATGCTGATGAATTTGGAATTAATCCAGATGTGTTTGAAAAATATAACGTACACATTCACGTGCCTGAAGGCGCAACACCTAAAGATGGGCCGAGTGCAGGCGTCACGATGTTGACGTCTCTAGTCTCTTTGTTCACACAGCGCAAGGTTAAAAAGAACCTAGCTATGACTGGCGAAATCACTTTACGTGGAAAGGTGTTAGCGGTAGGAGGTATAAAAGAAAAGATATTGGCTGCAAAACGTGCTCGTATTACAGAAATTTTGTTGTGCGAAGACAATAAGCGTGATATCGAAGAAATAAAACCTGAATACCTAAAAGGTTTGACCTTTCATTATGTCACAGATATGAGTGATGTGTTAAAACAAGCTTTGACCAAAGAAAAGGTTAAGAACGCAAAAGTTTTATAAGTATAAGCCTCAACGATTTGTTGAGGTTTTTTTTTAAATCGAAAATAAATTATACTTGCAGCCGTTTAAGTAAGATATATTACTTTTGCCAGCCTATGCTAAAGAGGATTACCACTTTGTTTTGTGTTGTCGTGACATTGCCTATGTTTGCCCAACTTGGTGGTGAAGCAACCTATCAATTCCTCAATTTAGTGTCTTCGCCTCGTCAGGCAGCCTTGGGTGGAAAAAACATTACAAATTTTGATTATGATGTGGTCGGCGGTCTTTTTAATCCAGCCTCTATCAATGTGGAAATGGACAATCAGCTCGCCCTAAATTATTCAAGTTATTTAGGTGGCATTAGCTACGGAACAGGCGCTTATGCCTATACTTGGGACAGACATTTGAGAACCTTGCATGTTGGGATGAGCTACATAAATTACGGTACTTTTGACGGATATGACTTAAACGGTGTTTCCACCGGAACTTTTGCGGGTAACGAGGCGGCATTGTCGTTCGGGTATGGCTACCTAATTCCATATTCCGATTTTCGTCTTGGTGCCAATGTAAAATTCATTACTTCACAATTGGAACAATATAACTCTCTCGGTGGAGCAGTCGATTTGGCAGCTATGTATATTAACGAAAAGTTGGATTTTCATGCCGCTTTAGTGGTACGGAATCTCGGAACGCAATTCACGACCTATGCAGGCATGAAGGAAAAATTGCCGATGGAAGTCGATTTTGGGATGTCGCAAACACTTCAGAACGTGCCGATTCGTTGGCATTTGACGTTTGAGAATTTACAAAAATGGCCAATTGGTGTGTCTAATCCTGCTCGTGCTACAACCGATTTGGATGGAAATCAAACACAAGAAAAAGTTGGATTTCTTAATGAAACCTTACGTCATACCATTTTGGGAGCTGAATTATTTCCTGAAAGAGGGTTCAGTGTGCGATTGGGTTACAATTTTAGAAGAGCTGAAGAGTTACGCATCGTGGACCAGCGGAATTTTTCAGGACTTTCCTTTGGAATTGGTTTAAAACTCAATAAAATGCGCTTTAGTTATTCGCATGCCAGATATAATGGTGCTTCAAATACCAGTTTTTTTGGACTTCAAATAGATTTGCGTTAATGAAAAAGATTACAATAGCCATTGACGGATATTCATCCACCGGAAAAAGCACGGTTGCCAAGCAATTGGCAAAAGCCTTGGGCTATGTATATGTAGATACAGGGGCCATGTATCGTGCGGTGACCCTATTTGCCATGCAGAATGATTTTATCAATGATGAGCATTTCGATATTGAAAAGTTGATTTCAGAATTATCTGCTATTGATATTTCATTCAAATTCAATGATGATTTGGGGTTCGCAGAAGTTTATTTAAACGGCAAAAATGTTGAAAACGACATTCGTAGCCTGGAAGTGTCCAATTTTGTTAGTCCTGTTGCAACGGTATCTGAAGTTCGTAAAATGATGGTCAAGCAACAGCAGGCCATGGGGAAGAACAAAGGCATTGTGATGGATGGCCGTGACATAGGGACCGTTGTTTTTCCAGACGCTGAATTAAAAATATTCATGAATGCTTCCGCTGAAACCAGGGCAAGACGTCGGTATCATGAATTATTGGAAAGTGATGATAAGGTCAATTATGATGATGTGCTACATAATGTAGTGAAACGTGACAGAATTGATACGAGTAGGGAAGATTCTCCCTTGATGAAAGCCAAAGATGCGATCGAATTTGATAATTCTGATTTGACAGTAGAAGAACAATTCCAAACACTTCAAGGATTAGCAAAAAAAGCGATTCGGGATAATGCTTAAAAAAAGCGACCAGTAAGTCGCTTTAATTTTAAATGTTTTTGAATGGAAGCTTTACGATAGCTTAATCATTTGGTATGATTAACTCTTGATTTGGATGAATTAAATCAGGATTCTTCAAAATATCTGAATTTGCAGCAAATATCTTTTGATATTTAGAAGCGTCTCCATAATAATGTTTTGCAATTTTACTCAAAGTTTCCCCGCTTTTAACGATATGCCTTGCATATACTGAAGAGTCAGCGACCTTAATATCAGCTTTTATATCGCCAGGGTTATCACCTCCTGTAGCTTTTATTTGATCCCAAAGTTGGTCTTTCTGGTATTGATTTTTTGCCGTCCCTGTAATATGTAATATTCCATTTTCCTCTTTGACATCACCATTTTGAATGTTGAGCTTTTGCCCAAGGTCAAGTACACTTTGATATTTTGATTTTACCATTGTAAATTGAGTTTTAAGTTTATAAAAATTGTATCGTAAAGATAACATTTTTAATTTTGAATTCAAAAAATACGACCAATCAAGTTTTTAATAAAAATCCATCAATGACAAGTTCAAAATCAAGTTTTTATTAATTTGGTAATCAAACTATATTATTGTATTTTTGCACTCCTTTTAGCGAAATATTGGAAAGATAGAAGGATTAAAAAAAACAAGAAAATAACACTTCTGTGTGTTCATCGCTTAAATCTTCCAAATACACAGAATACAAATCAATGTTCAGCACATGTCTGAAAAAGAAACAAAACAAGCGGAAGTAGAGGCTACGGAAGCACAAGAAACTGCGGTTGAGACTGCGACTGTAGAAACCACAGAAGTAGAAACTACAGAAGTAGAAACTGCAACAGCTGAAGCTCCTAAATCGAAAGTATCGGAAGCACAAGCAAACCCTGAAAAATTCCTTGAAGAATTCAACTGGCACAATTACGAAGAAGGTATTGAGCAAGTTGATGACAAAAAGCTTCAGGAATTTGAAAAATTAGTATCAGAAAATTTCGTTGACACTTTAGATGATGAAGTTGTAGAAGGAGAAGTGATTTTTATCTCTGATCGTGACGCGATTATCGACATTAACGCAAAATCAGAAGGTGTAATTTCTCTTAATGAGTTCCGTTACAACCCAAATTTAAAAGTTGGTGACAAAGTAGAAGTGTTGATTGATGTTCGTGAAGATGCGACTGGTCAATTGATATTGTCTCACAGAAAAGCGAGAGTTATCAAGGCTTGGGATCGTGTAAATAATGCACATGATACAGGTGAAATCGTTAATGGTTTCGTGAAATGCAGAACTAAAGGAGGTATGATTGTTGACGTATTCGGTATCGAAGCGTTCTTACCAGGTTCTCAAATCGATGTGAAGCCTATTAGAGATTACGATCAATACGTTAACAAAACTATGGAGTTTAAAGTTGTGAAAATCAACCACGAATTCAAAAATATAGTTGTGTCTCATAAAGCGCTTATTGAAGCTGACATTGAGGAACAGAAAAAAGAAATCATCGGTCAATTAGAAAAAGGTCAAGTACTGGAAGGTATCGTGAAAAACATTACATCTTACGGTGTGTTTATCGACCTTGGTGGCGTTGACGGATTGGTGCATATTACGGATCTTTCTTGGTCACGTATCAACCATCCAAACGAGATTGTTGAGTTAGATCAAAAATTGAATGTAGTTATCCTTGATTTTGATGAAGATAAATCAAGAATCCAATTAGGTCTAAAACAATTGAGCAAACATCCTTGGGAAGCGTTGGGCGAAGATGTAAAAATCGGAGACAAAGTCAAAGGGAAAGTGGTTGTTATTGCTGACTACGGTGCATTTATCGAAGTAGAAGAAGGTGTAGAAGGATTGGTTCACGTAAGTGAGATGTCATGGTCAACACATTTGCGTTCTGCACAGGATTTCGTTAAAGTTGGTGATGAAATCGATGCAGTTATCTTAACTCTTGATAGAGAAGATCGTAAGATGTCACTTGGAATTAAGCAATTGACTCCAGATCCATGGACAGATATTACGAAAAAGTATCCTGTAGGTTCTAAACACACTGGTATCGTTCGTAATTTCACAAACTTTGGTGTGTTCGTAGAATTGGAAGAAGGTATCGACGGATTGATTTACATCTCTGACTTATCTTGGACAAAGAAAATCAAACATCCTAGTGAGTTCTGTAATGTAGGAGACAATTTAGATGTTGTGGTATTGGAATTGGATGTTGAAGGGCGTAAATTAAGTTTAGGTCATAAACAAACTACTGAAAATCCTTGGGATAAGTATGAAACCGAATTTGCATTGGGAACAACCCATACAGCGGAAATTTCTGAAATCGTTGACAAAGGTGCAACAGTTGAGTTCAACGAAGATATCGTTGCATTTGTTCCATCACGTCATTTGGAAAAAGAAGATGGCAAAAAATTGAAAAAAGGTGACACTGCTGAATTCAAGATTATTGAATTCAATAAAGAGTTCAAACGTGTTGTTGCTTCTCATACTGCTATCTTTATGGAAGAAGAAATTGCTAACGTAAAAGCATCTGTTGCTAAAGCAGAAGCTTCTGCAGCAGAGTCAAAACCAACTCTTGGTGATGCCAATGATGCTTTGCAAGCTCTTAAAGACAAAATGGACGGGAAGAAGTAATCTTTCAATTCATTTATAAATCAAAGCCTTCAACGTACGTTGAAGGCTTTTTTTGTAATATAATTTACAGCAACATTGTTCCTCTTACCCGACGCATAGCTTTGGTACAGAAATTCATTGCAGACAAGAATATTTATTCTAAATTTGTAAACCAAATACGTTTGGAAAACTATGGGCCAAAAAGTTCTACTTAACGCAAAAGAGATCAACATCATTCTCCATCGATTGGCTTGTCAACTGATTGAAAAACACAACGACTTTTCTAATACGGTTCTTATAGGCATGCAGCCCAGGGGAAAGTTTCTGGCCAATAGGCTCGCTCAAATTTTAAAGAGCGATTATAAGATCAAACATATTCAATTAGGGCATTTAGACATCACTTTTTTTAGGGATGATTTCCGTCGTGGTGAAAAACCATTGGAAGCCAACACCACAGAAATTAATTTTATTGTTGAAGACAAGAATATTGTTTTTATAGATGATGTACTTTATAC
>JBBSLN010000176.1:0-5364 GCA_038255205.1 Flavobacteriales bacterium | reverse complement strand
TTCTGAGAATGAGAATCTCCGTTCCTTGAAAAACAAGGAAGATGATTTAACTAAATCAACCGAAGAATTAGTAGCAACAATTCAAACACTTCAAAAAAACAAAAATAATATTCCTATTAATGAAGCCCGTATTCGTGAAGAACTAATTGAGCATATTGGAGCAAATAGGGAAGAAATTCCCTTCATTGGAGAGTTGATTAAAGTAAAAGATGATGAAATGAAGTGGGAATCATCTATTGAAAAAGTACTTCACAATTTTGCACTGCGATTGATTGTTCCACCGAAGTATTATTCAGCAGTGAATCAATATGTGAACAGCAATAATTTAAAAGGCAGAATTCGTTATGACAAGTATGAAGACCAAGACTATCTTAAAAATTTTAAGAACAAAAGATTTAATGAAAAGTCGTTAATTAACAAAATTGAAATTAAGCCAAAAACACAATATTACGATTGGATTGAGAACTATTTGGAATCTCAATTCGATTTTGTGTGCGTAGATAATCTTTCGGAATTTGAGCAATTCCACGAAATGGCAATTACTCAAAATGGGTTAATAAAATTTAAAAGGGGCAAACACGAAAAAGACGACCGACCACATATTGCTCGGAAAGAAAATTTTGTTTTAGGATGGGATAACAGAGAGAAAATTACTGGCTTAAGAGAAGAATTAAAAAAGCAACAAGAACTGCAAAAGGAAAACCTAAAATTGATTTCCGCAATATCCAACAAAAAAGATGGCACATTAAAAACTCTAGGCGATTTTAGGGATAACGCTTATAACCTATTTTCAAAATTTGAAAAATATGATGACATAAACTGGCAAGCATATGCTAGTGAAATACAAGAAAAGACAGAACAGAAAGATAAATTAGAAAAAACCAACAATCGTGTAAAGCAACTTCAAGAAGATTTAAAAAAGGTTCAAGACGCTTTAAAACAACTTTCGGATGATCAAATCTTTAATAAAGGACAAGAAATATTTACCAAGAAAAGTGAAGTTGGCACGATTGAACAATCAATCAGGAGTAATAAATCTATTTATGAGCCATTGGGAATTGTGGATGTTTCAATGTTTGAAAAACAACATCCTGATTTGTTGAATATAGAATACGCAACCTTTGAAACAAGTCGTGAGAAATACCAAAAAGAAAACTCAAGACAAACACGAGAACTTCAAGAACAAAAGGAAAGGAAAGAAAGAGAAGTCATCATCAAGATAAACGATTTTAAACAGCCTTCAGAAGCAATATCAAGCAAATTCAAAGATTGGCGTTCTGATGTTAATTCCCTACCCGATTCAACACATTTAGATTTAATCAGTGAATATCAAAATTTCTTAGCCAGGTTGGAGAATGATAATCTTCCAAAGTTTGAAAAGAAATTCAACGACTATTTGCAAGAAACGATTACCAATAAAGTTGGTGATTTTAGAATGTTCTTTGAAAATTGGTCAGATTCAATCAAAGAAAATATCAAACATTTGAACGAATCTTTAAAAGAGATTGACTTCAAAAATAAACCACAAACCTACATTCAACTTGTTGCACCGAACAAAATTAATGATGAAGTGAAGGAGTTTAGAAAACTTTTAGAAGAAGCCGTTCCCAATGTTTACCAAATGGAAAAAAATATTGAAGGTAGGAAGCATCATTTCAATAATCATATTCAACCATTTATAGAACGATTAGACAAAGAAGAATGGCGAAAAAAAGTAATGGATGTTCGTTTTTGGTTTAGTTACAAAGCCGAAGAATTTTACAAAGAAACAAGTCAAAAGTTTAAGACTTATGAAGCAATGGGGCAGCTTTCAGGTGGTGAAAAGGCTCAACTTACCTATACTATTTTAGGTTCCGCTATTGCTTATCAGTTTGGCTTAACAAGATATAATCAAGGATTAGAATCTAAATCTTTTCGCTTCATTGCCATTGATGAAGCATTTAAGGCACAAGATGAAGACAAAGCACGGTACTTAATTACGCTTTGTAAACAACTTCATTTACAATTGCTAGTCGTTACACCAAGCGACAATATTCACATTGTTGAAAACGATATTTCATTTGTTCACTTTGTTGAGCGCAAGGAAGAAAGACATTCTTGGCTATATGATATGCCAATTGAACAATTCAAAGAAGAAAAAGCGAATTATCTGACTAAATGATTACACCAAAGGAAATAAAGGACAAAACCGAAAGAAAGTACATTTCATTTCTTCAATCATTGGTTGAACAGAGACCTTTTGAGAAATTGGTAATTCGTGGCGATAAGTCATACACCAAATCTTCACTAGCTGAATTTGAAAGAGAAATTCAATTAATCCACAGCCAATCAAAGGAGAAAAAAGGTTTTGGCTATTCCTTAGACTTTCAAAAAGTAAAGACCAAGCATTTAGGAGTTCAAGATTTACCAATTTCAATTTACTTTGATAATGAAAAAGATTTTTTGAAATTCTTAGGCAAAGAGAATGAAGTAGATTTTTTCAAATCAAATGTTGAGATAATCCTTCGGGAATTCCCTGAACTCAAAGATTGGATAATTAAAAATTCTAAAAAGGTTACTGACAATGTGAACGAATGGCAAAATATTTTGCAAGTGTGTCAATACTTCAAACAAAATCCAAAACCAAATTTCTACATCAGAGAATTGCCGGTAAAAGTTCACACGAAATTTATTGAGAGAAATAAAAGCATTATCAGAGAACTCCTAGATGTCCTTATCTACGAACACGTAAACACCGAAGAAAAAGAATTTGAAAAAAGATTCTATTTGAAATATGCTGAACCTCAAATTAGGTTTAAAGTTCTTGACAAAACAATATCGGACAGATTTTTTTCGGGAATAGATGATATTGCTATTCCAGTTAGCCAATTTGAAAAATTGGAATTACCAATCAGAAAAGTATTGGTCGTAGAAAACAAAACAACACTTTACACCACTTTGACTCTTCCAAAAATGGATGACACCATTGCGATATTTGGTAGTGGATTTAGCGTTTTCAATCTTAAAAATGTACGTTGGTTTGACAATCTTAAATTACTTTATTGGGGTGACATAGACGTTCAAGGTTTTGAAATTCTATCACAATTCAGGTCTTACTTTCCGCAGACAAAAAGTATATTAATGGACAAAAAATCCTTTGACAAGTTTTTTGAAGACGACAACGGAACACCGACAAACATATCAACAAGACTAAACTTGACAGACGAAGAACAACAGCTTTACGACATTTTGAAAACAAACAACTGGAGACTTGAACAAGAGAAAATTCCATTTAACTATGTAAACAAATACTTTGACAATGAATAATCCACCCCTTCACAGCCACACACATTACCAAGTCGCACTAGCCGACACGCAAGCCAAAACTTGGCAAAGAGTGTGTCTGTCCAATCGCACGACCGACAGACAAAAGGACGAAGAAAAAGAAGCACTAGGCGGTAACAGGCGTTTGGCTCAATGGCGGGTTCAGTGGTTAATTGAACTTTCTACCCCGCATCAATTTTTGTGGAATGTTGACAGTTTTGTGCTCCGAAATCCGCCACTGCGCCAAGCGCCAAAACGTCAGACTGTCTAAAAACCCTCCAGCATTTTCTTAAAATTCACCTACTTACCCCATGGGATTTAAGTAGTATTTTTTGTATCTTTTTATATGAAATTTATCCAAGGAACCGACCGAACTCAGCTCGCTCTTTTTCCCACCTGCCTGGATGATTCCCTTGAATTTGACAATGAAACCCGCCTGATTGATCTTTTTGTCAATTCCATTGACCTAACCTCTTCGGGGTTTGACATGGATTTTATCGACAATGGTCGACCCGCTTACCATCCCGGCGATTTGCTCAGGTTATTCATTTATGGGTATCTCAACAGAATCCGATCTTCCCGTGCTCTGGAAAAGGAATGCAAACGCAATATCGAGCTTATCTGGCTCATGAAGGGACTCCTGCCCGACCACAACACCATCTCCAACTTCCGCAGGGACAATCCGGCTGCCATCAAAAAAGTGTTCCGCTCCACCGTGCAGCTCGCCAAGCACTTTGAGCTGATCGGCGGCACCCTGATCGCAGGTGACAGCACCAAGCTTCGCGCCCAGAACAGCAAGAAAAACAACTTCAACACCAAGAAAATTGAGCGTCACTTGGCCTACATCGAAGAAAAGCTGGCCAAGTACCAAGCCGAGCTCGCCAAAGAAGACCAAGACAGCAAGCAGAAAGAAACCATCGAGGCGGAAATCAAAAAACAGTCGGCACGAAAGGCCAACTATGAATCCCTTCAGAAAAAGCTGGACAGCAGCGATCAGGAACAGATCTCCACCTCTGACCCGGACAGCAGGCAGATGATTATCCGCAACAACATCACTGAAGTCGCCTACAACATCCAATCCACCACCGATGCCAAACACCACATTCCCATCGATTTCAAAGTAACCAATACCAATGATTCCAAGGCCATGGGGAACATGGTCCAAAGAGCAAAATCCATTCTGGGTACCAATCAATTCACTGCCCTGTTTGACAAAGGGTACCACACCGGGAGCGAAATCAAAACAACCGTCCAACTCGGCGTGGAGCCCATTGTAGCCATTCCTGCGGTCAGCGGGGCAAGCATGGCTCCCGACCCGGCATTCAACGTTTCAGAGTTCAAATTCGATTCTCAAACCCGAACCTATACCTGCCCACAGGGATCACTTCTGACCACCAACGGAACCTGGTACAACAAAGACCGGGGTGGTTCTTCCCGAAAAAATGCAAGCTCAATCCGTGTGCAACACTTCAAGACCAAAGACTGCAAAGGATGCCCGGTGCTGAACCGCTGCACCAAAAACACGAAAGGAAGAGGCAGAGTCATAGAGCGGACCGAGCATCAGGACTTCATCGACATCAACAAAAAGAATGTCAGGGAAAAAGAACACCTCTACAAACGAAGGCAGGCGATTATCGAGCACAACTACGGGACGATGAAGCGGCAGTGGAACTTCCACTACATCATCACCAAAAAAGGAATGGATCGAGCAAGTTCCGATGTCGGTCTGATCTTCACAGCCTACAATCTGCGCAGAATCTTTAACTTGGTGGGGCCAGAAATGCTCAAGGCATACCTGCAAAGCATTTTGCTCCGGATTTTGGCTAGTTTAGATCGATTTACAGCCCAAATGAGCCAGGAATTCGAACCCGTTATTTTCGACTGGGATTCAACAGATTTTCAGCAAGTAGCTTGAAATCAACCAAAACGAACCATTAAAAAGCGTCAAATTAAACCAAATGGAGGTTTTTAGACGAACTGCCGTTGGACTCAATTTTAAAATGGCTAAGCATAATCCTTGGATAATCGGAATATTAGGGTTTGGGATATTTCTTTATCTAG
>JBBSLN010000175.1:0-5395 GCA_038255205.1 Flavobacteriales bacterium | reverse complement strand
TCGTGCATTCGTGGCAAAAACCGGAAACCATAAAAACCCAGATCAGGGATGTTTGTGGTTAAATAGAATGCCAAATTAACCGCAAGGACGCCAAGTTTTTCCGCAATGGTCGCAAAGTTGCATGGCAGACCAGATTCGCATACTGTTTACCTTCAAAAAAGGTTTTTCTTAATTCCTTTGCGACTCTGCGCCTTTGCGAGCATTTCTCCCTATCTTCGTAATTCAAGCCTCAAAGCTTAAACTCTAACATAAAAAATTCGTGCATTCGTGGCAAAAAACACAAACCATACAAACCAAAAAAACCCAGATCAAGTCAGGGCAAAAAAGCATTTAGGTCAGCACTTTCTAAATGATGAATCCATTGCTTCAAAAATTGCCGATTCACTTTCGTTAGAAGGTTATAAACACATACTCGAAATCGGTCCAGGAATGGGTGTTTTGACCAAATATTTACTTAAAAAAGACATCACCACACACGTCATAGAAATTGATAGAGAATCTGTAGATTACTTAAAAGCCAATTATCTCAATCTAAACGACAGAATCATTGAAAAAGACTTTCTCAAATACGATTTAAAGGAAGTTTTTAATGACGAACCATTTGCCATAATCGGTAATTTCCCTTATAATATTTCATCACAGATTCTATTCAAAACCTTGGAAATGCGAGACCAAATTCCAGAATTTTCCGGAATGTTTCAAAAAGAGGTTGCACTGCGCATCTGTTCAAAGGAAGGCAGCAAAGTGTATGGAATTCTCTCCGTTTTGACACAAGCTTTTTATGAAGCTGAATATCTTTTTACAGTCCCTCCAAGCGTGTTTAATCCACCACCGAAGGTGGACTCTGGCGTATTACACTTAAAACGAAAAGAAAATTTCACACTTACATGTGATGAAAAGCTATTTTTTAAAGTCGTCAAAATCGGATTCCAGCAGCGCCGAAAAACGCTTCGAAACAGTTTAAAAACTTTCAATCTCTCTGATAATTTGAAAGCAAATGTTATCTTTGACCAACGTCCCGAACAATTGAGTGTTGAGCAGTTCGTTATGCTTACACAATTAATTGAAAAGGACGCTTAATTCTAATTATTTCCATCATTGGCAGAAGATACCGAAAATATCCAATTTGAGCTAACAGACAACCTCATCGCGCAGGTGGAGCGACTTATCGAGCAAAAAAACGATAAGCAGCTTCGCAAGTTACTGAATGAGTTTCACTATGCCGATATTGCCGAGATTCTCGATGAAGTCGATCTCGAAGACGCGATGTATGTCATCAAGTTACTCGATTCCGAGATGACTTCTGATATTTTGATGGAGCTTGACGAAGACAATCGGGAAAAAGTTTTAGGGCAACTCTCCGCAAAGGAAATTGCAGAAGAAATAGAAGAGCTCGATACCGATGATGCTGCCGACATGATTTCCGAACTCTCCGAAGAGCGTCAGCGTGAAGTTATTCATCATATTGAAGATGAAGCGCATAAAGCTGAAATCAAAGAGCTTTTAAAATACGATGAAGATACTGCCGGCGGACTTATGGCAAAAGAGCTGGTTAAAGTCTATGAAACCTGGACCGTTGCTGGCTGCTTGCGTCGTATCAGAGGACAAGCGAAGGATGTTACAAGAGTACACTCGATATACGTAGTCAATAAACAAAACAAACTCATCGGTCGTCTGTCGTTAAAAGATTTAATCGTCGCCAAAAGCGATGAAAAAATTGCCGACATCTATATCAAAAGTGTAGACTATGTAACAGTGGATGAAGACCCGGAAGAAGTCGCGAAAGTGATGGCGAAGTACGATTTGGAAGCCATTCCTGTCGTTGATGATAATATGGTTTTATTAGGCAGAATTACCATTGATGATATCGTCGATGTACTGCGTGAAGAAGCAGATAAGGATTATCAATTAGCAGCGGGTATAACCGCAGATGTCGAAGCAGATGATAGCATCTGGGAACTCACAAAGGCACGCCTACCATGGTTGTTGATAGGCATGTTTGGCGGAATTGGTGCGGCAAGTATCATCAGCGGATTTAGCGAAGCCTTAACCTTATATCCAGCCTTACTAATGTTTATCCCTCTTATTCAGGCAACCGCAGGAAACGTAGGTGTACAATCATCAGCCATTATAGTCCAAGGCTTAGCAAACGATTCTATTGATGGTAGTATCATAGGCCGACTGCTCAAGGAAGCGCTTTTAGGTTTGGTCAATGGATTGGCAATTGCTGCAATTGTACTCTTAATAAGTCATTTCGTATTCAAAACTACTTATTTCGAATCGCTCACCATTTGCGTCGCACTTATCGCTGTGATTATCATGGCAGCACTTATTGGCACGTTTATTCCAATATTTCTCGACAAACGAGGCATTGACGCAGCCGTCGCCACAGGTCCATTTATTACCACCAGCAACGATGTATTTGGTATTTTGATGTATTTCCTTATTGCCAAAGCGATTTTAGGATTTTAACGATTTGGGCGTTCCTTTACCTTTCGACAAGCTCAAGGTAAAGTCGGGCTATACATTACAATCTTTTTATTCGTGCCTCACAAAAAGGATTTTCATTTCTATCCCTAACGCAACAAAAACCCAACTCTATTTGTCTTGTCGAATGGAATGAGACATCACATAACATTTCTCCTTTATAATTGTTTTTTTTCGTCCCATCGAGTGGAGTCGAGATGGTTTTCCTAAATTTGATGAAACTAAAATCAAAAAAGTCTTCCCCTAGGGAAGATTTAGATGGGCTTATGAAAACAATCAACATAAAAGCAAAATTCTCAACTTTCGATAAAAACTGGCATCCTCATCAAATTGCCGTTGTTGACACTATGCAAGTCATTTTAGCGAAGCTTAAAGGCGAATTCGTTTGGCACAGCCATGACGATGAAGATGAACTCTTCCAAGTCATCAAAGGAACACTATACATGCAATTCCGGGATAAGACCGAAATAGTTCGTAAAGGCGAGCTCATCGTCGTCCCAAAAGGTGTTGAGCATAATCCAATGACCAAGAACGATGAAGAAGTCCATGTGCTCCTATTTGAAAAATTAAGTACAGCGCACACTGGAAATGTCCAGCATGAAAAAACGCAAACTCATTACCCGAAAATATAGACCTTTCAGGTTTTAAATCCCGACACTTCGGGACTTAAAATCTTCTTATCTTTGATGAAACCGAAAACAAAAGTCTTCCCTTTGGGAAGATTTAGATGGGCTTATGAAAATCCTCCACCTCGATACCAATCATCCTTTAATTATCAATCAACTCAATGAATTAGGATTTGCAAATGATGAAGACTATTCCTCATCAAAAGACCAAATAGAATCTAAAATCCAAAACTATAACGGTATCATTTTAAGAAGTCGATTCAACCTCGACAAATCATTTTTGGAGAAAGCAACCAACCTAAAGTTCATCGCACGCGTTGGCGCCGGATTGGAAAACATCGATTGTGACTATGCCGCGAAAAAAGGCGTCAAACTTATCGCAGCTCCAGAAGGCAACAGAAACGCTGTTGGAGAACATACCTTGGCGATGCTTCTGTCTTTGTTTAACAAACTTAATAAAGCAAATGACCAAGTTAAGAATGGCAAATGGCTACGAGAAGATAATCGCGGCATCGAACTCGATGGCAAAACCGTTGGATTGATCGGTTACGGCAATATGGGGAAAGCCTTTGCCAAAAAATTATTAGGTTTTAATGTCGAAGTGCTTTGTTACGACATCAAAGAAAATGTTGGCGATAAAAATGCAAAGCAAGTCACATTCAAAGAACTTCAAGAACAATCAGACGTATTGAGTTTGCACACACCTCAGACATCTGAAACCATCGGAATGGTGAATGCCAAATTCATCAACCAATTCAAAAAACCATTCTGGCTTATCAATACAGCTCGTGGTAAAAGCGTGGTCACAAACGATTTAGTTGACGCCTTAAAATCAAATAAAATTCTGGGAGCAGGTTTGGATGTTTTGGAATATGAAAAGTCATCCTTTGAAAATATGTTTACTTCAGAAATGCCAGAAGCCTTTCAATATCTCATCAAAGCAGAAAACGTTTTACTCACACCACATGTAGCGGGCTGGACGGTTGAAAGCAAAGAAAAATTGGCACAAACCATCGTCGATAAAATTAAAACGGAATTTTGCTAAATTTATAACATGTATCATTTTTGCCACAGTGGCCATCATGGGATTTGTCATTTCACTTATTTCAGCACTGATACTTCAACGAAAAAACTAAAACTATGCAAAATAAAGCCGACTCACCAGAAGATTATATCAAGCAAGTTCCTGAAGAACGTCAGAATACATTGAAAAAGTTACGAAAAAGCATCAATGACAATTTACCAAAAGGTTTTCAGGAAGGCATTCAATATGGTATGATAGGCTATTTTGTGCCTCACACAAAGTACCCAGATGGTTACCATTGCAAACCTGAAGAACCATTACCTTTTATGAGCTTCGCATCTCAAAAAAATTCCATCAACCTTTATCATATGGGAATTTATGCGAAAAAAGAATTGCACGATTGGTTTATTACGGAATTTCCAAAACATTCGAAACGCAAACTTGATATGGGTAAAAGCTGTATTCGATTTAAGAATATGGATGACATTCCATTTGAACTGATCGGAGAACTTACTTCAAAAATGACGGCTGATGAATGGATTGATTTGTATGAAACAAATTTAAAGAAGAATTGAGTGCCACGAATTCACGAATAATGTCTCATCAAGATTATTTTTAAGGTTGGGGTATGAATCGATGAAATCACTCAAAATTTCTAATGAGTCAATAAAAACATTCGTGTACCTCCCTGTCGGCAGACAGTTTCGTGGGAAAATAATGGTATAAAAAACAAGAAATTCTCAAACACTTAGTAATTATAAAAAACAGAGTAACAGGAATCGGAGGATTGTTCTTTAAAAGCAATGACCCAAAAGCCTCAAAAAAATGGTTCAAAACACATTTAGGTTTCAATACCGATGATTATGGTTGTACCTTCTGGTGGAAATATAAAGATGGAAATGGTTGCTCTACACAATGGAGTCCTTTTCCAGAGGATACCAAATATTATGAGCCCTCTAAAAAAGAGTTTATGTTTGACTATCGCGCTGAGAACCTAAATAAATTACTTGAAGGCGTTAAGCAAGAAGGCGTTACTATCGTTGGTAAAATGGAAGAATATGACTACGGTAAATTTGTTGGATTCTAAACAACGATGGCAACATAATAGAACTTTGGAAACCGGTTGACAAAGCATTCTTGTAAACGGATTCGATTTTTTAGTATCTTTAGTGTCTAACCTTAAACTATTAGATATGTCCGATGAAAAAAATTTAGGCGACGATCTCGACGATATGTTGGATGACGCTAAAAAAGGCAC
>JBBSLN010000174.1:0-5398 GCA_038255205.1 Flavobacteriales bacterium | reverse complement strand
TTATTTTACATTTTGGGACATTATTGGAGGCACGGATTTCAAACATTAATTGGCTAGATATTTAAAAATATTTGTTGTTAGTCAAAAGGATGATGAATTTTACCTGGCAAATAAAAATGTTCATTAATATTTGTTGAGCAAAGAAAGGGATATACGTATTCTTATTTTGGAAAGGAAATGTGGGATTGTTGGAATGTTTCTGACCATATAAAAAGGATTCTATAAAATTTTCATAAATTTAGATTTGGCTTACAACAAACCGAAAAAAGGATTGTTTTATTCATTACATTTGTTTGTTATTCAATGGGAAAAAAGATTCAAATAGCGATTATGATAATTACCCTTGGCATATTTTTAGTGCCAACGAGCGTATTTTCTCTTATCAACCTTTCCCAGCAATCAGAAAAAAACTGTTGTTCAGATACGATGCAACAGTCCCAAAGCGAATGTTGCAAAAACCATAAAAAGCAGGAGGAAGGGAATAAAGATTGCAACGAAACTTGCGGAAATTTATCCTGCCAATGTCCTACAACTACTACCTTTCATGTAAATAACCTTACATTTTCGGAAGGAACAAATGAAGTTGCCATTGCTACGTTCAAAAACCTTTGGAACTATACCAAACAGCAACCTAAAACTGTCTATTTCCAAATTTGGTCTCCGCCAAAATTAAGCTAATACGCTAATCATGACAGCCACAGCTATGTCAACTTGAAAATAAATACCTTGTTTTCAAAATTCAAACAAATTCAACAATTTTAAATATATTTATAAATGAAATCAATGTTCAACATATTGATAGTGCTATCGGTAGTGCTATCATCAACTTCGGGCTACGCCCAAATAAAAAACACAAAAACCGAAACCGTAAAAATTTTCGGTAATTGCGAAATGTGCCAAACCGCAATTGAAAACGCAGGAAACATTAAAAACACGGCCGGCGTTAATTGGAACAAAGACACCCAAATGGCCGAATTGACCTACGATTTCAAAAAAACAAATCGGGACGAAATATTAAAACGTATTGCCCTATCAGGCTATGACAATGACGAATATTTGGCTCCTGACAATGCCTATGCACAGCTTGCGGAATGTTGCCAATATGAAAGACTGAAAAAAGAACTTGTAATGGCTATAGCACAACCCAAATCGAAGATGGAAATGCCCGAATCAAAAACGGAAATGGAAGTGCCATCTTCTGAAAATCATATGGATATGGCTATGCCTGAATCAAAGTTGCAAATGGATATGCCATCCAATGAAAATCGTACAGATATGGCTATTTCTAACATGGTGGAACCAAACCCATTGAATGCAGTTTTCGATAATTATTTTGCTACAAAAGATGCCTTGGTAAAAAGTAATCCTGCAGCAGCATCTGCAAAATCAACAGAACTTTTGACCGCATTAAAAGCCCTAAAAATAGAATCGCTAAAGGCAGAAGAACAAACCGCTGTAACCAAGATAATGCCTTCATTGATGGATACTTCAAAAAGCATTTCAGAAACCAAGGACATCGTTAAGCAACGTGAAAAATTCAAAGTCCTGTCAATAAATATGCACGAAATCATAGGTTTTTACAACTCCAAGGAAACTCTTTATTACCAATACTGCCCAATGCAGGATGCCAATTGGTTGAGTAAGGACAAGGCCATAAAAAATCCCTATTACGGTTCACAGATGTTAAGCTGTGGCTCCAATGTGGAAACCATTGACAATAAAAACTGAACCATTGTTAAAATTTAATATTCGATAACGAAATGAAAAAAATAATCTTGGGGTTCATATTTATCGGTACACTTTCCCTACACGCACAAAATATAGTGCGCTACGACCTTTTTGTGCGCGATACCATTGTCAATTTTTCCGGCGAGGAAAAACGCGCCATTGCGGTCAATGGACAAATACCAATGCCAACGCTCACATTTACCGAAGGCGACATCGCCGAAATTTATATCCACAATGAGTTGGAGGAAGAAACTTCCTTGCACTGGCACGGCCTGTTTTTGCCCAATAAGGAAGATGGCGTTCCCTACCTCACCCAAATGCCCATACCGCCACACACTGTCCATAAATACACCTTTCCCATTATACAACATGGTACCCATTGGTACCACAGCCATTTTGGGCTTCAGGAACAGATAGGGATGTATGGTTCTATGATTTTGAACAAAAGACCGGATGACAAAACCTTCAGAAAAGGGATCGACGATTTGCCTACCATTCCCATAGTTTTAAGCGAATGGACAGACATTAAACCTGAAAATGTACATAGAATGCTTCATAATGCGTCGGACTGGTTTGCCATAAAAAAGGGGACCACACAAAGCTATGCAGAGGCCATAAAAACTGGACACTTCAAAACAAAGCTCCGTAATGAGTGGAAACGAATGCTTGCGATGGATGTAAGCGACGTTTATTATGACAAATTTCTCATCAATGGCAAAAGTGAAAATGAAGATACATCTTTGAAAGGCTTGAAAGCTGGGGATAAAGTTCGCCTGCGAATTTCAAACGGTGGTGCCTCCAGTTATTTTTGGCTCACATACGCCGGCGGAATGATAACCGTGGTAGCGAATGACGGAAATGATGTGGAGCCCGTGGAGGTGGATAGAATGCTCATTGCCGTATCAGAAACCTATGACGTGGTGGTTACCATACCTGCAGACAATACTGCATTTGAATTTTTGGTAACACCGGAAGACCGTACAAAATCGGCTTCTATTTATTTGGGGGATGGAATTAAACAGCTCACGTCACCACTGCCAAAACTGAAATACTTTGAAGGTATGGAAATGATGAACGGAATGATGAAAATGAACGGTGACCTAGACGAAATGGGGATGAATATGAGTATGCAGCAAATGGATATGAACGTGGTAATGTATCCTGAAATAACGGGCCCTGCAGACAACGGAAAGGATAAAAAAAGGGAAATGGACACCGAAGAACATTCAGACCATAAAATGGAACAAATGGATGGGATGGATGGTATGAAAATGGACGGGGCTATGTACAAAAGCAATGAGCTTTCAGACATAACGACGCTCAACTATGCTATGTTAAAGTCACCTACTGTAACCACGCTTCCCGATGACGCACCCGTCAAGGAACTGCATTTTACGCTTACGGGCAATATGAACCGTTATGTTTGGAGCTTAGACAACAAAGTTATTTCGGAAAGCGATAAAATCTTGATAAAAAAAGGCGAAATAGTGAGGATAACCATGTTCAACAATTCTATGATGCGCCACCCCATGCACTTGCACGGTCACGATTTCAGGTTGCTCAACGGTCAAGGCCAATACGCTCCCCTAAAAAATGTAGTGGATATTATGCCTATGGAAACCGATGTCATCGAGTTTGAGGCAAATGTTGAAGGCGATTGGTTTTTTCACTGCCACATTCTGTACCATATGATGAGCGGTATGGGCAGGGTGTTTAGTTATGAAAACCAAGAACCCAATCCATTGATTCCAAATCCAGCACTTGCATTGAGAAAACTAAAAGGTGAGGATAGGGACTTCCACTGGATGGCAGAAAACGATTTTGCGACCAATGGAAATGATGGACAGCTGATGGCCCAAAGCACGCGATGGAGTTTTGGCACCGAATGGCGTTTGGGATATAATGATATGCACGGCTATGAAACAGAAACCCATATAGGCCGATATATTGATAAAATGCAATGGTTGATGCCTTTTGTAGGCTTTGATTGGCGCTATCGAAAATTGGGTCACGATGAGGTGGAGGAAAACCTTTTCGGACAAAAAAACACCAAGGATAGACGCTCTGTATTTAGTGCTGGGGTAAATTATACGCTGCCAATGCTCATAATGGCGCAGGCCGAAATATATACAGATGGCAATGTAAGGTTGCAATTTGAGCGCAATGACATTCCAATAACCCAAAGATTGCGTATGGGTCTTATGTGGAACACTGACAAGGAATATATGGGAGGATTACGATATATAGCAACTCGAAATCTAGGTATTACCACACATTACGACAGCGATATGGGAATTGGGTTTGGTGCAATGCTCAACTATTGATGAAATAAAAGCCAAGATAAATAAGTAAAATAAGATGAGATGAAAATAACCTTCTATTCGCTAGAATGATAACAGTTTAGAAATTTTCTTATATTCTATTTGTATGAGATGCTTATAATATGTCTAAAAAATTATAGAACTCTTTCGGCATAATCAGAAGTACAATCATATTAAAGTAAATGCTCAATCCTTATTTTAGAGATTTAATAGGAACTAATGTTATCATTACTAACGAAATTCAATATAAAATTTCTTATTGGGCTTTAAATTCTTTAATTTAGTCAGATAATGCAGAAATACAATCACATAAAAGCACTTTTGTTTTCAGGCATATTTAGTCTATTATTTTTGCATTAGGATGTGCCACACTGGCATCATCAGCACAAAGTTGAGCACTTGTTCTATGCTGTTGCTCATGGCGACACTCATAGCCACCATCACTATATTCATAAAAGGAAGCTCTAAAAAAGGACTTTTAGATTTATAAGGTCATTATTCATGCTCGAACCTTTTACATTCCTTCAGTTCCGTCAAAACAACAAAAAACGTTCGTAAAATCTTCAACCTTATTTATTGTTAATAGCTCGGCAATATTCACATCATCTTCAATTACCAAAACAATCGTTTTCAAGGCTTATTGTTTTTTTTGTAACTTAAATAACAGGGCTGTAAAAGTCATCACAAATGTATCATAAATATATATTCTACTTTATCAGTTAAACCTTCATTGAAATGGGTTCATGATTGTAACAATTTAAATCTATATTGTAATTGTAAGATGAATATTAATCTTAAAACAATAAATTATGAAACAATTATTAAGTATTTTTTTTATTTGCACTCTTTTTTTTAGTTGCAGCAATGATAGCGCAGCTTTAAAAGATGAATTGGAAAGCAGTACAAGTATTGAAGCCAAAGCCAAAGCCAACGATAATAATGCGTTTACTGAATTTAAGGTAACGATTACCAACCTTGGAGGAACAGAAGCTTATCCTATTCTATTTTCACCTGGAACCTTTGTAATACAAAAGAAGAATAGCGCCCCTCTATTTATGGTCGGCGTTGAAGATTATGGAGAAGGTTTGGAAGCTATCGCTGAAGACGGTTTTCCGGCAATGTTGGCGATGAGCTTAACAAATGACCCGAAGGTTCGTTCCGTGGGAATCTTTGCCATACCAGTAGGGGACAACGCAGCTGGACCAATTTTTCCTGGAGACTCTTATGAGTTCACTATTACTGCCAAACATAATGATTACCTAAACCTCGCTACAATGTTCGTTCAGTCCAACGATATATTTGTTTCTCCTGACCCAGAAGGGATAGCTCTATTTACCTCCAATAAGGAG
>JBBSLN010000173.1:0-5416 GCA_038255205.1 Flavobacteriales bacterium | reverse complement strand
GGAATGTCTGGCGAATCAATCACACCACGTAACATTGTCAAGAATTCAGGCACAATACCTTCTACGTTATCAGTAACATATACTTGATTTTGATATAACTGAATTTTATCTTTTTGAATGTTGAGGTCGTTCGTCATTTTTGGGAAATACAAGATTCCTGTCAAATTGAACGGATAATCAACATTTAAATGAATGTGGAACAATGGCTCTTCAAATTGCATTGGGTACAACTCTCGGTAGAACGACTTGTAATCTTCATCTTTTAAATCTGCTGGCAGTTTGGTCCAAGCTGGATTTGGGTTGTTGATGATATTGTCAATCGTTTTCTTTTCCGGCTTTGCATCTTTAGGTGCATCTTCAGGAAGCGCAACATTCACTTCTTTAGTTCCGAATTTAATCGGAATTGGCATAAACTTGTTGTACTTGGTCAGCAACTCACTGATTTTCGATTCCTTCAAAAACTCTGTGGAATCTTCCGCAATATGAAGGATTATTTCTGTTCCTCTTTCGGTTTTGTCAGATGGTTCCAATGTGAATTCTGGCGAACCATCACAGGTCCAATGTGCTCCAACCGTGTCTTCTTTATATGATTTCGTA
The DNA here is from genome assembly GCA_038255205.1 of Flavobacteriales bacterium. Classification (GTDB taxonomy): domain Bacteria; phylum Bacteroidota; class Bacteroidia; order Flavobacteriales; family Flavobacteriaceae; genus JBPOFM01. Next base: position 4,819 of record JBBSLN010000173.1, on the reverse strand, counting down.
ATGATTTCAACTTTTTCCGCCACCATAAAGGCAGAATAAAAACCAAGACCAAAATGTCCGATAATACCAGCATCTTTTCCAGCATCTTTGTATTTGTCCAAGAACTCTTCGGCTCCAGAAAAAGCAATTTGGTTAATGTATTTTTCAACTTCATCAGCGGTCATACCAATACCTTGGTCTTTGATATGCAGTTTCTTGCCTTTCTTATCGATTATTACCTCGATAATTGGTTTGCCATATTCTACTGCGGCTTCACCAATACTGGTCATGTGTTTTAGTTTTAATGTCGCGTCGGTCGCGTTGCTTATCAGCTCACGCAAAAAGATTTCGTGGTCGCTGTAAAGAAATTTTTTAATCAGTGGAAAGATATTCTCTACTGAAACATTGATATTCCCCTTTGTCATATTTAAATTATTAAATGTTCCCACGAAAGTGGGAAACTGTTTAAACTTTAGTTTTAGATTGTTTTGAATGTAGTAGTCAACAAAAATGCCAATTGACCAATTGTGACAAGATGACATAAAAAAAGCCATTCCCGAAAGAATGACTTTTTTAATATTGAAGAATTTGTAAATTAATTTTTAACTGGAGTTTCCGTTTGATTGATAGGAGGTTTTTCTTCTGTTGTTACTTTGTTTTTTACATGAGTTTCCAACCATTGATCCTGTTCCCAAAGCATGTGCAAAACAGACTCCTTGGCGCTATAACCATGACTTTCTTTAGGCAGCATGACCAGCCTTACAGGCGCACCCAATCCTTTAAGCGCATTAAAATAGCGCTCACTTTGCAATGGATAGGTACCCGAATTATTGTCAGCTTCACCATGGACCAATAACAAAGGTGTTTTCATAGTATCTGCGTGCATGAAAGGTGACATGTTATAGTAAATTTCTGGTGCTTCCCAATAATTGCGCTCTTCGCTTTGAAATCCAAATGGTGTCAAGGTACTATTATAGGCACCACTTCTCGCAATACCAGCTGCAAACAAATTGGAATGTGATAATAAATTCGCAGTCATAAAAGCTCCATAAGAATGGCCTCCAACGGCCACTCTATCTCTATCTATATAGCCCATATCATCAACCGCATCAATGGCAGCTTTACCGTTGGCGACAAGTTGTTTAATGAATGTGTCATTAGGTTGTTCATCGCCTTCTCCCACAATAGGGAAAGAAGTATCATCGAGCACTACATAGCCTCTCGTTACCCAGTAAATGGGTGAGCCGTAATTAGGATATGTAAATTCATTGGAATTTGAGGTGCTTTGTCCTGCACTATTTTTGTCTTTGAATTCTCGTGGATATGCCCACATGACCATAGGATATTTTTGTCCTTCCTTATAATCAGTTGGTAAATATAGTGTGGCAGTAAGGTCTAATCCATCATCACGTTTGTACTTGATGACTTCTTTGTGGACATTTTGAATGCTTTTAAAAGGATTGTCAAAATTTGTCAATGGGATGAGTCCAATACGCTTTTTGATGTTTCTGATATAATAATTGGGATATTCATTTTTAGATTCGATCCGCACGACAATTTCTCCAGCATGAATGTCCAAGGCAGAAATAAGATCTTCAACCTTATCCGTTAATTTTGATTGGTAAAGGCGTTCTTTCTTTTGGCTCTTCAAATCAATTTCATCCACAAACGGAAACTTTCCCGCATCAGTATAACCATCTCCCATGAGATAGGCCTTGTGGTTTTCCATGTCCAAGACATACTCGTCGTATTCATTGTGTTTGGAGACAAAATTTCCAGGATCACTGTAAACGTCTTGGTAATTTCTGTCAAAAAGCACTTTTGGCGCTTGTTTAGCATTAGAAGGATTAAAAATGTATGTTCTAGTATTTCGGGTGTTCCACCATCTGTCATATGCAATGGCAGTGTTGTCATCACCCCAAAGGATATAAGCAAATCTGTCTTTTGTTTTTAAAATTGAACGTTTTGCGCCATTAAATGGAGCTTCTTGTTGAAACACTTCATCCCTATAAGCAACTTCGTTTGCTGGATCGCCACCATCCAATGCTTCCACCCAAACCAAGGTTGCTGGTTTGTCGCGACGCCAATTCAACTCTCGTTTACCAGTACGTTCTGCCATAAAACCTTGTGGTAGATCTTCAATTAAGGGCACTTCCAAAACGGTATTGACCAAACTTCCATCAGCTTTGTAGATGACGGTTTTAGAAGGAAACCTGTTATAGGGCACTAAATATGAAAATGGTTTTTTAATTGTTGTGACCATGACATAACTGCCATCTGGGGAAAAATTGATATCCTGATACATATCACCTGCTTTCCATAAACTTGAGGATCCATCCAAATTGATTTTATGCAATTCGGCATGTGCCAATTGTTCGAAATTATATTCGTCGTTTGGGTTTTTCAATAAATCCTGATAGGTTCGATTTTGCGCTTTCACACCTGCTTCACTCACAGATACCGTAGGGCCTTCGGGTACTGCATTTTTTGTGTCAATAAGGGCTTCTTTGTTTTCTGGAAGTTTGCTTACTAGCAAGGCTTTACTGTCTTTAAACCAAGTAAAAGGGCTGCCTACATTCGCGTTTAAATTGGCTTCGCTGAGTTTTTTGGCTTTAGCCGATTTTACATCGATTAACCAAAGTTCAACTCCTTTTGCTGTTGTATTAGTGAAGGCCAAATAATCTTGGTTTGGTGACCATGTAACATAAGCCATTCGAGCAATTTCCGGTAAGCCTGCTATATCCTGGGGAGTTCCATTTTGACCTAAACGGACTTTTATGTCGATATAATAGGTAGTCCGACTTCCAATATTGGTCACAGGATTTATCCTTAAACCTCCCAAGCGCAGTTCTTGTTCTGAAAGTTCTTCTATGCTTTTAAAATTACTCCTATAAAGGAAAATGATATTTTCTCCTTTATCATCCATTCGAATACTTGGTGCTAAAGGTGCTTCCGCCAATTCTAGAATACTTTGAGCTGGTTTTTGGTAGGTTAGATTTTCTTGACCATACGTTAATACGGAAAAGACCATAAGGATACTTAATAAAAATGCTCTCATCAAATGTTGCTTTTAGTTGTTTCAGCATAAAAATACTTAAAAATTATAGGGTAGTCGAATTAACGAATGTTAAAATACAAGATAACCAAAATGTGTATTCTATATTTAAAATCGATTATTTTACGAATCCTTTAAAATATGAGTAAATTGCATTATAATTTAAGATTTAAACACATGATTTATGTACAATTCAAAAATAATAGGTCTCGGACATTATGTTCCTGATAATATAGTCACTAATGCAGACTTATCCATAATGATGGATACCAATGACGAATGGATTCAAGAACGCACCGGTATTGAAGAACGACGATGGGCTGTTGCGAATTCTGGTGATACGACTTCTACAATGGGAGTGAAGGCTGCTAAAATTGCTATTGAGCGAGCTGGAATTGATAAAGATGACATCGATTTTATTGTCTTTGCCACCTTGAGTCCGGATATGTATTTTCCAGGTCCAGGTGTACAGGTGCAGCATGCTTTGGATATCAAAACTGTTGGAGCCATTGACATCAGAAATCAATGTTCAGGATTTGTATATGGTATTTCGGTAGCTGACCAATTCATCAAAACAGGTATGTACAAAACGGTCTTGGTCATCGGTAGTGAATTGCATTCAAGAGGATTGGACAAGACGACACGTGGTCGAGGTGTATCGGTTATTTTTGGAGATGGGGCAGGTGCAGCCATTTTGACAAGGGAAGAAGATACTTCAAAAGGGATTCTTTCTACACATTTACATTCGCAAGGCGAACATGCGGAAGAATTGGTAGTCAAAGCACCAGGAATGGGAACACGTTGGGTGACCGATATTTTAGCTGATGACAATCCGAATGATGAAAGTTATTTTCCTTATATGAATGGACAGTTTGTATTTAAAAATGCCGTCGTTCGTTTTAGCGAAGTCATTATGGAAGGTTTGATGAAAAACAATTTAAAAAAGGAAGACATTGACATGCTGATTCCGCATCAGGCCAATTTGAGAATTGCGCAATTCATCCAAAATAAATTTGGTTTGAGTGATGACCAAGTGTTCAATAACATCCAAAAATATGGAAATACAACTGCTGCCTCCATACCAATCGCATTGACTGAAGCTTGGGAGCAAGGCAGAATCAAGGAAGGCGATACGGTTGTTCTTGCTGCATTTGGGAGTGGATTTACATGGGGAAGTGTGATAATAAAGTGGTAAATTCCTGCGATGGAAGAAATCTCGTGAATTTTTAGAAAATCTTGATTTTGTCACAATCAAAAAAAACTTTCAATGAAACGACAAAGAATTATCATTTCTACATCATGACTAGCAAGCCCAACGAAATTTTATACATTGGAGTAACTGATAACTTCCAAAAAAGGTTAAAGAGTATAAATTGAAAAAGTACCCGAAATCTTTCAGTGAGAAATACAATTGCGATAAACTTGTGATTTCGGAAGAGTTGGACTATGGTTCATTGGCCTCCATTAGGGAAGTTCAGTTCAAAAAAAAATTAGAAACGCGACTGTAAAATTAAATTGATCATAGAGCAAGATCCTAGTTGGTCAGATATTAGCATGAATTGGAAATTTGGTTTTAAGGAATTCAGAGTATACATAAATGTTGGTCAATCTGACTTCAAGATTCCTGCCTTCATTTCGACATGTTCAATGTTACACGCAAGAATAAAAAAAATCCGAAACATAACTGCTTCGGATTTTCCACTTTTAATCAACTTAACTAACACTTAAACTAATTAAATTAACACTTAAACTAATTAACCATTAAAACTTATCACTTACTATTAG
>JBBSLN010000172.1:0-5453 GCA_038255205.1 Flavobacteriales bacterium | reverse complement strand
TTCGGACCGAATTTCAATTTCTCAAAAGATTGAATCGAAAGAAGAGAAAGATCGTTTAAAACGATTGGTCAGAAGCATAACTCCCAAAGGGTTTGGCGTTATTGTACGCACAGTCGCTGAAGGCAAACTAGTAGCGGAATTGGACAGTGATTTACAAACTTTGCTGAATAGATGGACAGCAATGTGTAAAAAAATCCAAAAGGCACATCATCCGAGTAAGGTGTTGGGCGAAATGAACAAAGCTTCCTCAATTTTGAGGGATATCTTTAATGATTCATTTTCCAATATCGTAGTGGATGACGAAGCTCTTTATGGACAAGTAAAAGATTATGTGCATCAGATTGCACCCAAAAAGGAATCCATTGTAAAACACCACAATAACGGTGTGCCAGTTTTTGAAAAATATGGTATAGAGCGTCAGATTAAGACCTCATTCGGACGTACTGTTTCCATGGCAAAAGGAGCGTACATAGTGATAGAACACACCGAAGCCCTGCACGTGATAGATGTCAACAGTGGAAACCGATCCAACAAAGAAAAAAACCAAGAAGACACAGCCTTGGAAGTGAACATGATTTCAGCATCGGAAATCGCCCGACAGTTGCGCTTGCGCGATATGGGAGGGATTATCGTGATCGATTTTATCGACATGTCAAATGCTGGCAATCGCAAAAAGCTTTTTGACCATCTGCGCAATGAAATGAGCGATGATAAAGCAAAGCATAAAATATTACCTCCGAGCAAGTTTGGGCTGGTACAAATTACCAGACAGCGTGTACGACCGGAACGGAATATTGAAACAACAGAAGAAACCCCAGATGGTACTGGTGACGATATTGAAGCCCCAATTAAGGTGGTGGAACGTATTAACCAAGACCTACAGCGAATTCTCAAAAAAGACTATAAGAAGGTGACCTTAAACACACATCCTTTTATAGCAGCCTTTCTATCGAAAGGTTTTCCATCGGTACGTTCCAAATGGTTTTTGGAACACAAAACATGGGTTAAAATACAACCCAGAGATGCTTACACATATCTTGAATACCATTTTTTAGATAAAGATGGTAACGAAATCAAATAATATCTTAAGAAACCCTTTTCACTTTTGTGGAGAGGGTTTTTTGGTTTTGGGAAGAATGAAAAAGCCACCTTTTGAGGAGTGGCTTTTGTAATCTGCTTTTTAAAATAAATTACTTTAACGGTTCGTTGCAGAGAAGCACTCTCAACGTTATTTAATCGACAATCTTATCTTCAACTGTCCAAATTTTTTCAACTTCAATTAGACAACCATAATTTTCTTTTTCTTTAATAAATATATAGAAAGAATATTCATTGAAATATTCAGGATATTTTTTCCCTTTATTCTTTTGTAAAAACGAGTCGTAGGAGGTAAAATTATCCCTTATGGAATCGTATTTAACATCAATTTTTTCATGTTTGTTTTTTATAAAGCGAAATGAATGTACATTGTTTATTTTAAAAATGGTTTCGTCATTTGATTCACCTAACCAATCTTTTTGTTTCTCAAACTGAAAGATAATTTTTTCATTTTTTTGAGCGCAAAGGCTCATTGAGGAAACTAATAAAATAAATATTAAATTTTTCATATTATTGACAATTTGGATTAGCGGAATTAAATACATTTTGAGTATTTATAATATTTAATCTTTCTGTTTGATTTAAGTTTCTCCATGCTTGTGTTGAATTACTGTATAGTCCTGTCGTTTCGTTAAATGTACCAGAGCCCATTAGACCAATCCAAGTTAGAGCATTATATGTCATTTCAGTTTGCGTACCATCATATTCTTCCAAGGCTTGTTTAATTATATCACGATAGTGCTGAGCCATTGCTTCGTGTTGGGCACTTGAAGGAGTTTGTGGTAAATTCCATTTCCATCGCATGTAATAATCATAAAGACCCGGATAATCATTTCTTAATTGTATTATTTGGTTCTGGTCTAATTGTATGCTGGGATGTTGAGCCACTGCTAGTAATTTTCTAAAGATTTCAGCATGTATAATTTCATGGATAAAAGTTCTTGCAACTGATAAGCGGGGTCTATTTAACTTATTTTCGTTAAATGTAATTTCAATCAAATAATTTTCAGGTGCACTTGTTTCGGCATTAGTACCAGATGGTAAGGTTGTACTTGATGAAAATCTTAAATGAGCCACAGAGAATTCAGCTTCAAAATTCTTTAGATAATTGTTAAAAGTTGATGCCTTTCCCATTGCATCATATACAGATTTTAGGCAGGCATTGTTTTCGAACTCTTCGTCGATGAATATCTGTTCGTCAAATATCGCCAATAATTCCTCAATGACATCTGCCTGTGCCTGTTCACTGCAGCTGTTATCGGCAAGATAATTGATCATCTGACTTGTTTGTGCCATCGTCAAATTCAAAGACGCCAAAAGAGCTTCATCGATTATGGTATTGTCCGTCTGATCTAGTCCTCCCATGCCATTTATACAATTGAGAATGCCTTGATATGCCGGTGTAGGATCGGGAAGTGGTACCACAACCACGACCACTGGATCATTATCGTTCTGCGAACCACCGCTAGATCCATCTGGCGGCGCTGGACCATCTGGTCTTCCTCCCATATGGTTGATACATCCCGTATCTACCCAACCTCCTTCGGTGCAAGTATAGCTTGCTGCGTAAATTCCGTTCCAGATGCAAGCTGCTAAATCTTCAGAGAAGACTGAGTGTATGTTGTCTTTACATTTTTTACTTACACATACGCCCTCCTGAAACTCCATGAGTGAAGCACAAGATGTAGTGCTTCTTTGATAGATTAAAAGATCGTCCTGAATATAAGTGACCATTGCATTGGGTATGTCGTAGGTAATATAGTCACTTGTATTAACTATCGGATAAGCTATGAGCATTTGGCTTATGGAATCGTTCTCATAAACTGTAAACACATAATTTTCTAATATCGCACTTGAGGGTGATTCTCGTTCAACATAGAATGTATAGCTCACGTAGTCTGAAGTTTCAATTTGTTGGACTACGGTTGTGTCTATGCTTAAATCATACGTTTCCGAGTAAATGGTTCTTTGCAGGACATCGTTTTTGTGTTTTGGGGAAAACTTTTGGATAGCGGTATTGAGCTTCCTGTTTGATTTGATAATGGAATTTCCTCTAAAGATAGTGGCTTTTAAATCTGGAAGTTGCTTTCCAACTATTTGTTTTTCTGGTTGGACGTCATCTTTCTGACAAGCAAAAAACAGGGTCATCGCTCCTACAATTAGGAACAGCATTGCGGTTTTGTTTTTCATGTAATAAGTTTAATTGGTTAAAAATTGTTTTAAGCTATTAATAACAATTCTTGAGGGAGATGGTCAAGATACCAAACAACTATGGGTTTTAGACCATGGCTAAATGTTAAAATCAAATTAAATTGCCAGAAATTATTACGGTTTTTCCGTAAAAAGGGCTCGTGGGTCAGTGGGAATGGGAGGTTACTAGTTTTTTAGTTTTTGCAGTTTTTTATCAGAAAAATTCTCTTTTTAATGCTTTACCATTTCTTCAGATATTCCGAATGGCGGATTTTCAAAAAGATACAAAAGGAAACTGACCTGAAACCAGCCCGATTTTATATCAACCATTCTAACAAAATGATTCAATCGGAACTTTCCCAAATGGTTTATGGAACACAAAACAATGGGTTAAAATACAGCCCAGAGATGCTTACAGGTATCTTGAATACCATTTTTGTGATAAAGATGGTAACGAAATCAAATAATATCAATTAGAAAAACCCTCTTCATTTGTTTGGAGAGGGTTTTTTGTGTTTAAGCGCATTCATCGCAAACTAATTGGCAGGAGAAATTTAATCTCCAAGAATTTCAATGAGTTCTTCTTTAGTCAGATTTTCATTTCTTGCTTGATCATAGTAAGAATAAATTACACATACTAGTAATGCCAAAATAAAAACAATAATTCTTTTAAAAAGAGCTTTAAAATTTTTATTTTTTATATCTAATATTAAAAGCCATAAGAACATTAAAATCGTAAGAATTGCAACTACAATTGTAAGCCAACCCAGATAATTAAGACCATATACAGCCATTTTAAATTTGCCAGGAATGATATAAATAATAATGCTAACTATAAGAAAAACGTAATATGCACTACGAAGCTTTTTTTTACAAATGTTCATTTTTAACTGTTTTATTGATTAATTACAACCCAAATCACTTATGGGTTTAACTCCTAACAATACATCTCTAACTTTATTCCAATTAGGCCTATTTTTTGATTCAGCACCAATGCTTGAATTTCCACCATTATTACTTACAAAGTTATTCATATTTGTTTGAAATGCATACCATAGTAAATCTGCACCTAAATAAGGGTCGGCGTTTGTAAAACCTTGAGCGATTGAAAACTGTACTAATGAATTTATTCTATCTACACCTCTGACGAAAAAGTCATAAGAACCATCTGCATTTTGTATATACCCAAACTGTCGTGTTCCGCTAACTGGATGATTTCCAGCATGTGGTGCATTCATAGTCATAAAGTACCAATAATCTGATTGAAATTTTGTACAAACCACAACTCCGTCATCTGCCGGAATATCTAAATAAACAATTGCCCCAAGTGGATTATTAGAATGCCATAAGTTTGTTTCAGTCTGGCACATAGAAGAGATTTCACAATAAGGTTCAAAACTTGTTCCACCACCAGAGACAAAAGAATTTATATTTCTCCTAAAATAGTCCAAAAATTGTGGTGCAGTAAATTGTTGCCCTGTGTTTGGGTTATTCGGCAAGGTGGTAATTTTTACTGGAAAATAATCCATGTTAACTACCGGGCTGTTAGCATCTTGAACAGATTGTATTTCAAAGTTATTAAAAAAAGTACTAGGCAAATTATCAATTTTGTTTTGAATCACTTGCGGTGCTGTATGCTGTGCTAATTCTTGCCAAAATTGTATTTGGATACAATCAATTTCAAGCAGTTTAAAAGTATTTAACTCTAATTCTTCATTTAATTTTGCTTCAACTAATTCTAAAATATCATCGATTATATCAGCTTGAGCTTGCTCACTACAGTTATTGCTACTGAGGTAGTTTGTCATTCCAGTTATCTGTGACATAGTCAGGCTCAAAGATGCCAAAATAGCTTCATCGATTGTGGTATTGTCGGTCTGGTTTAGACCTCCCATGCCATTTATACAGTTGAGTATGCCCTGATATGCCGGTGTAGGATCGGGAAGCGGCACCACAACCACGACCACTGGATCATTATCGTTCTGCGAACCACCGCTAGATCCATCTGGCGGCGCTGGACCATCTGGTCGTCCTCCCATATAGTTGATACATCCCGTATCTACCCAACCTCCTTCGGTGCAAGTATAGCTTGCTGCGTAAATTCCGTTCCAGATGCAAGCTGCTAAATCTTCAGAGAAGACTGAGTGTATGTTGTCTTTACATTT
>JBBSLN010000171.1:0-5455 GCA_038255205.1 Flavobacteriales bacterium | reverse complement strand
TTTCCTTAAGTTTATAAGGATTTGTAGGCGCACCATCTACATTAATAGTAGGGTTTGAATTGCTATGATCTAATGCTTGGTACTGAAGAGTTGAGGAACCTCCAATTCTTACTTTGACATTGTCAAAAGTGGAAATCGTGTCTTTAGGGCTTTCAAAAACATTGATGCCGTTTTTGTCAGGCTCTCTATAATTGTCCAAACTTCTATTGTTTTTTTGGGCATACATACTGACTCCTAAAAGAAGGAACAATGCCATTGTAGAATTTTTAAGTATTGTTTTCATGGTTGTAATTGTTTATTGATTTATCGTTGTTTTTAATTAGTGAAAACTGTATTGAATTTTATCGTTATCTCGTCTCCCGTGGTAATGGTACCCAAAAGCGCTTTTGGAGGTTTTATGCCGTAATCAGTCATATTGAATAATTTTTCTCCTTTCAAGGTGACCTTGTTAGGTGCTACGTGAAGATTGAAATACAAACTGATTTCTTTTGTAACTCCTGCAACGCACAAATTTCCAGAGACCTTTACCTTATAATTACCATTGTCTAAAGCAGTGGCTTCCTTGAGGCCAGTGAACTTAAAAGTGATGTCCTTAAATTCATCAGTCTTCAAAGCTTTGTAAGTGTTTTTATCCATACTGCCTTTGCCGCTTTTAAGACTTTCTGAAGTCACCTCAAGAGTCAGCTTTTGTATCTTTAATTGTTTTGAAAGTTCTAAAACGAGTTGTCCTTTCTGTTGTTCGGCATCCACATCCCAATCGTGCAGGCTAGAAGTGCCGGAAACCGTAAGCTTTGAAGCTTGATTATTGAGATTGAACTCTTGAGAGTACATGCCTTGCGTAAAGAAAACGAGCAAGAACAAAAAGCTCAATAAAGATTTGGTGATATTTTTAAGTGTAACCATAATTCGTTGTTTTAAGATTATGGTACAAAGTTGAGGTTAAAGAATAGCTTAAAATATGACGAAAGTCAGGTCGTTGAATAAATTTGGATAGAAGTAGAATAATAAGTGAATATGGGTTTAAACACTAGCACTTTTCGAAGATAGATCTTAGGAAAATCAAGCATGTAGAACTATGAATAATCTGGGCCTTTATGAATCCGGATTTAACGTGCGCTCCAAAATAATGGGACAATAAACCTCCCAGAAAAACAGTGGATCTAGAAATCAATGAGAACACTACTATAAGCTGTAGGTTGGTCATAACAAAAGTTAAAAGGATTGTTTATGACGCACAGGATTATAAGTTGTCATTGTTTGAGTTTTTGTCTGTGTTTATTCCAAAGGGAACATAAAGTGGACAAAACTTAAAAAGACTTGTGACAAGTAGGATACCTGAAACCCCTAATAATACCATGGCAAAAACACCAGTTATGATATCAGCAAAGTATAAAACAGGTGGTATAGTAGCTAATACCACTCTAATAATTCGGTCTGATAACCCCATGTTCATTTTCATAATTATTATATTTAAATTATTGTAAAAGTTTTGCTAGTTATAAATTAATCGCTATTCAAATGGCACTTAATTAGTCAAGATTATTTTCAAAGCCTTTTCTTTAGCGGCATCACCAAACACTTCATAAGCTTTGATAATTTCGTTCAATTTAAAGTGGTGTGTAATCAATTTTTCTGGTTGGATTTTTCCAGAAGTCACTGTTTTAAGCAGCATCGGAGTTGTATTGGTATTCACCAATCCCATGGTGATGGTGATATTTTTAATCCATAGATCCTGAATTTTTAGATCAACACTTTTTCCATGGACACCAATGTTTGCGACATGCCCTCCAGGACGTACAATCTGCTGACAGATATCAAACGTAGCAGGAGCACCTACCGCTTCTATAGCTACATCTACACCATCGGCGGTTTCTGCCAGTATCTTTTTCACGGCATCCTCTGTACCTGAATTAATCGTATCTGTTGCGCCCCATTTTTTGGCCAGTTTCAAACGATTTTGATCTAAATCAATCATATAAATTTTCGCAGGGGAATAAAATTGTGCTGTTAGTAAGGCAGACATCCCGATTGGTCCAGCTCCAACAATCGCAATCGTGTCACCTGGTTTTACGCAACCATTGATAACACCGATCTCATGGCCAGTTGGCAAGATGTCACTCAACATCACCAGCGCTTCATCGTTCATTCCTTTAGGAGCACCATAAAGGCTATTATCGGCATGCGGAATACGCACATACTCTGCTTGCGTGCCATTAATGAGGTTGCCTAAAATCCAGCCTCCATCTTTACAATGACTATACATTTGCTTTTTACAATACTCACAGGTACCACATGCGGTGATACACGAAATTATCACACGGTCGCCTTTCTTAAAATTGCTCACTCCAGTGCCCACTTCTTCAATCACTCCAAGACCTTCATGACCTAGGGTCGTTCCTGGTTTTACTGAAGGGGTTTTGCCATGCAAGATGCCCAAATCGGTTCCGCAAATCGTGGTCTTTACGATTTTTACAATCGCATCCGTTGCTTTTTTAAGTACTGGCATTGCCACGTTCTTAAATTCTATTTTACCTGGACCGTCATACACAAGAGCTTTTATGGTTTTGGTCGGTTGAGCAGAAGCTCCATTAGACCGTTTTTTTTTAATAGGAACAATTGTATTTGACATCTTTTCTAGAGTTTAAGTGTAACTGCTTATTAATATAATAACTTGAGTGAAGGTAGAATAAGATGTCGGATAAAAATATGACATTAATCAGTTTTGATTGTATTCCCAAAAAGAATTTTTGAATCTGAATTTTTTTTAGAGGTTACCTTAAATTTGTTTTTTAAATAGTTTCGAGGGCATAAGTTGGTTATAAATAAAATTTTTTTATGGCACATGGTATTTAGCATTTGAGTTAAATTTCCTTTGGTTTCTATTATGGATTTTGTTTTTTTAGACTTAATTTTAAAATATCCAAATTTTATCGGACGACTCACTAAATTGCATGGAAATCACAGATAAAAAATTTAAAATAAAACATCTCCCAAAACTGATGGTCAAAACCTATAAAGCATGGGATAATAACGACCCCTGGAGAATGAGTGCCGTCGTTGCCTACTATGCCGTATTGGCATTACCTGGGTTATTAGTGATACTCATCAATTTTGTGGGCAGTGTTTGGGGTCCAGAAATTGTGACTGGGCAATTGAATGCTCAATTTACATCCGCATTGGGCGTCGAAGCAGCGGAATCGATTCTTGAAATGATTAAAGACACCCAGAACGCAGATGACAATCTTATCTCTACAATTATTGGTATTGTTATACTGATTTTCGGTGCAACAGGTGTATTCTATCAATTGCAAATATCCTTGAATCAAATTTGGAAGGTCGAAAAAATTTCCACTTTTAGCTTTAAAAAGATTTTGACCGACCGAGCAAAAAGCTTTGCCTTTATATTGGTCATTGGCTTTTTATTGCTGATAAGTTTTGTTTTGACTACACTCATTTCCGCATTGACCGATTATTTAAAGACACTGTTTCCAGATATCATATTATATCTTCTGTACTTGATAAACTTTTTACTGTCCGTAGGAATCATTTCCACTTTGTTTGCTCTTATGTTCCAATACCTGCCAGATACTAAAATTCGTTGGAAAACAGTTTGGACAGGTGCCATTCTCACGGCCTCTCTTTTTGTTCTGGGTGAATTTTTGTTGGGATTATATTTTGGCAAATCAAACCCTGGTTCAACGTATGGCGCCGCTGGAAGTATTGTTCTGGTTTTACTTTGGGTGTCATATTCCAGCTTGATATTCTTTTTTGGTGCTGAATTCACACGCCAATATTCAATCTTTTATGGTCACGATTCCCATACAGAATTTAACAAGATGGTCGATAAATTAGAGAAAGAGTCAGAAAATGAAAATGCTTAAGAGCGCAACAACTTGAGAGCTTTACATTTTGGCGTACCTTTGTATCCAAATTTAAAATAAATGCACAAAGCAGGTTTTGTAAATATAATTGGGAATCCAAATGTTGGAAAGTCAACACTGATGAATGCCTTTGTGGGCGAGAAATTGTCCATCATCACATCTAAAGCTCAAACGACACGACATAGAATTCTTGGAATCGTCAATGGAGAGGATTTTCAGATGATTTTATCGGATACACCGGGAATCATCAAACCTGCCTACGAACTGCAAGCGTCGATGATGGATTTTGTAAAATCTGCCTTTGATGATGCTGACGTCTTGATATATATGGTCGAAATCGGTGAACAAGAGTTGAAGGACGAAGCATTCTTTAGAAAAATCACAAATTCGAAAATTCCTGTTTTACTTCTACTAAACAAAATCGATAAATCGGACCAAGAACAGTTAGAAGCACAAGTACAATTATGGACAGAGAAAGTGCCAAATGCAGAAATCTATCCTGTTTCGGCCTTACAAGGATTTAATGTCAAAGAGATATTTGGAAGAATTATCGAATTACTCCCAGAATCGCCAGCCTATTATCCGAAAGACCAATTAACCGATAAGCCCGAACGTTTTTTTGTGAATGAAATCATTCGCGAGAAAATCTTGATACACTACAAAAAGGAAATTCCGTATGCTGTCGAAATCGATACAGAAGAATTCTTTGAGGAAGAAACCATCATCCGTATGCGTTCCGTAATCATGGTAGAGCGTGAAACCCAAAAAGGTATCATAATAGGCCACAAGGGTTTGGCGCTAAAAAGAGTAGGAGTAGAAGCACGAAAAGATTTAGAGAAATTCTTCGGAAAGCAAGTACATCTCGAATTGTATGTTAAGGTCAATAAAAATTGGCGCTCGAATGCAAATCAGTTGAAGCGATTTGGATACAACCAAAAATAAGTTTGCAGTAAGAAGTAGGCAGTAAGTAGTAAGCAGTGGGCAGTAGGCAGTAGGCAGTCATCAGAAATCAGTCTTCGGTCTTCGGTCTTCCGTCTTCCATCTTCCGTCACAATATTGAGCTTGTAGTGTTCTCTTTGTATCTTTGCGTTTTTCTCTGTGTGACTCTGTGTAATAGCTTCAGTTTGTTAAGTCAAGTGGTTATTTTCTAAAGTGTAATTCATAAAGTCATGCAATCGATGCATTTCTGGTTTTCCTTTACTTCGTCCCATTCTTCCTGCAACGTACAAACCAAACCATACGAAAACCATCAAAATCATCAACCCAAGTTGAATTCCATACGGATTTCCCAAAGTCCAATTCGTATAGCTCCAAATACCGACGGCGATAAACATACCAGCCACAAAAAAGTGAATGAACATAAACAGCGTCCAAACAGTCGGATTTGGCCCGAACAAGCCATGAAGCATGGAAGTTTTCGAATCGATGTCATTCACTTCAAGATGTAGTTGTGGTGACCAAAAATGTTGTTTATGTTTTGGAAATCGTATAAATACATGATCGTCCACACGACTCAAAATAAAATCGCATTGCATGTTTTTTGCTTCATGGAATACCTTCAAAACGTCCTCATT
>JBBSLN010000170.1:0-5456 GCA_038255205.1 Flavobacteriales bacterium | reverse complement strand
TCGTTTGGTAAGTATAAAAAAGTATGGAGTGCGTTGAAGGCAGGAGCCATTTTAGTCCCTTCGTACTTTAGTTTTAACTTATGTAAACTATTTTTTAATCCCATTTTTTTATTTCGTTTAATATGCCACGACACTATTTAAAAAATTCTTTTTCAATTTGAAAAAATCGTAAATCGTAAATATTATTATCCAATTTCCTTAATCATGACGTCCAAACCTTTTCTGATAATCGCTTGATGCGGTTGTTTGGAGACACAAATAAATTCTGTTAACGCAAAATCTTCAGGAGCTACTTCATACATTCCCAACGCTTCCATTTCATCCAAATCCTGATATTTACAAGCTTTAAGAATCTGTAATGGAAAAATATCCAAAGGAAAAACCTCTTCATAGTTTCCAGTCAATACAAACGCTCTGTGTTCGCCGTTTGTATTGGTGTTCAAATCAAATTTCTTGTTTGGTGTCAACCAAGAAAACGTCAAGGCTCTTGACATTGATATTTTATTGAAAACAGGCTTGTTCCATCCGAAGAATTCATAATCGTCACCTTCTGGAATTATTGTAATTGTGTTACTGTAATAATCCAAATAACCATCTGGTTTCACTTGCTTACCTGATAACACATTTCCAGTAATAATTCGGTCATTGCCGTCTTTATCAACACCATTATCGTAAATCATTGTTGCCACTTCGCTACCGATTTTTGTTAAAAAATATCTGGGCTTTTTAACTGAAGAGCCTACCAAAGCTAAAATACGCTCCGCATTGAATTTTCCAGTCAATAACAATTCACCGATAATAACTAAATCTTGTGCTGCAACTGTCCAAACAACTTCGCCCTTGTTAACAGGGTCTATCTTGTTTATAAGTGTCCCAACATTCCCAGAAGGATGTGGCCCAGACACTTTATGAAGTGTGATTCCAGATAAGCCTGCCAAAGGTGAGTTCGATTTTGAACCGACGCCCACATGTACTTTTCCATCCGTCAATTTGCCCAAAGCGGTCACAGCAGCTTGCAATTCAGATTCTTTACCTTTCAACACATAATCTAAATCGGCAGCCAATGGTGCGCTTGCATAACCTGAAATAAAAATGGCTTTCGGAGTTTCATCTGTTTTTGCAATGATATCATAAGGACGCTGCTTTATAAACGGCCAACATCCTGTAGCTAATAAATGAGCTTTCAAAGTTTCAGCATTTGCAGAATCAAGATTGAATTTGCCGCTATCTTGATAGGTTTGCTCTTTATCCGCCTGAATTTTTATGGATAAAACCTTTCGTCTTTCACCACGGGGAATATCGAGGATTTCCCCAGACACTGGCGACACAAATTTAACGGCATCATCATTTTTGTCATAAAAAAGTGGCTCCCCAGCTTTCACTTTAGCGCCCTGTTTTAAAATCAATTTTGGAGTAACACCGTGGAAATCGTCAGGTCTAATGGTATAAAAGTTACTGATAATCGCCTGTTCGGTGGTTTTTTCAGCTTCGCCTTTTAACTTAATATCAAGACCTTTTTTAATCTTAATGTCGTTTGACATGTTATAATTCTATTTGTTAGTAGTCCAGGTAATAGAGACTCTTCATGAAGAAAAATCCGTGCAAATTTACAAATTTATAATACAGATTTCATAATATATTGTCATAAAATTTTGCGATAACGATGGAGAGAAAATTCAGGCACAAATTTTGTTTATCTTTACATTATAATCCATTTGAAAATGACCATCAAGCCTAAACAACATATTATACTTTTCCTTTTTACAACTATAGTCCTTGGAACAACTATGGTTTTTGGACAGATACAAGAAACAAATCCACCCAACTACATCAAGACCATTACCTTCAAAGGTAGCCAACAAGAAAGTCAACTACCTATTCTGCGTCTTGGAGAACCTATACGACTTGAGTTTGATGCGCTCAACGGCAAGGAAGAAGATTTCTATTATGTGATTGAGCATTTTAATTATGATTGGACACCCTCACCATTGGTAAAATCTGAATATTTGAGCGGTTTTGACAACCAGCGTATTTTCAATTACCAAAATTCGTTTAATACCTATCAAATCTATTCACATTACACGCTGCAAATACCCAATCAGCAAACAAAAGGTATTTTAAAAACTGGGAATTATATCATTTCCATTTGGAACGATAACGACGAAATGGTATTTTCTAGGAAATTTATGGTATACGAAGAAGCCGTTACCGTAGGTGTAAGCATCAAACGGTCAAGAGATGTTGCGTTAATCGAAGAAAAACAATCTGTTGATATCGTAGTTGCCAACAATAGTTTCAATTTCAATAATCCAATGGAAACGGTTAAAACACTAATCATCCAAAACAACAACCTCAATACGGCTATTAGAAATGTAAAACCTCAATATATTTTGGGAAATGAATTGACCTATAAGTATGTTTCAGAAACAGCATTTTGGGCCGGTAACGAATATCGCTATTTTGAGACTAAAGACGTACGTGCTGCCAGTATCGGTATACAATTCATTGACTTGCAGGACATCTACAACCAATATCTTTTTGTCGATAACAGCAGAGCCAATCAAATTTATACCTATTTTCCAGACATCAATGGAAATTTTGTAATTACTGCGATTGACACCGATAATGTGGCCATTGAAGCCGATTATACCATGAATCATTTTAAGTTGTATTATCCGTTTTTAAAGGAAGGCCAACGGCTCTATGTGTATGGCAATTTCAACAACTATGCTTTGGAACCTGAAAATAAAATGACATACAATCCTGAAAATAATATTTATGAAAGTGTTATTCGAATGAAACAAGGATTTTATAATTATAAATATGTCGTAGTCGAAAAAAACGGAATGCTCAACGAAGGAGTTATAAGTGGCAACTATTGGCAGACCGAAAACAACTATAAAGTCTTGGTCTATTACAAAGATCTAGGTGCGAGATATGACAGACTGATTGGTGTGGGCGAAGGCTCTTCTGTGAATATTTCCAATTAAATTTAATTTTTGGATATTTGGCACGGCCAACGTTTCTCACAAAAAGTTTTTTATTGAGTTATTTGGTCAATACGGATGATAACCATTCATTTTAATTACAAACCTAATAACTCAATAACCCAACAATCCAACAACTCAATAACTCTCTTTCTTTCTATATGACCGAAGATTTAAAGCTATTCAATGAACTTGTTGAACTGCTATTACAAGATGAGCAACAAAACCCAGTTGCAAAACCTATAGATACCGACGAACTCTACCAGACTTTGGACCTCCAACTCAATGAGGAGCCTTCTGTAGATTCAGATTTTAAAAAAGCACTGACCGATATTATTAAAAGCACACCTAAAACCGCTTCTACTTCTTTTTTCAACCAATTATTTGGTGGCCGATTGAGCAGAGCAACACTTGGGGATTTGCTGGCAGTCATGCTTAACAACAGCATGTATACTTACAAAGTTGCAGGCCCACAAATTGGCATCGAAAAAACCATTCTTCATAAAATATGTGACATTATTGGTTATGGCAAAGAAAGTGATGGCACCTTTGCTTCAGGCGGCTCCATGACCAACTATATGGCCATGTTAATGGCAAGGGACAGGCACGACCCTGCGGCCAAAAACAATGGTGCCCAAACAAAAATGATCGTTTATACTTCAAAAGAATCGCACTATTCCATCTCCAAAAACGCATCGTTTATGGGCATCGGTTGCGACCAGGTTCGATTTGTAAAAGTTGACCATTTAGGCAGAATGCTGGCTGAAGATTTGGACATACAAGTTCAGAACGATCTCAGTTTGGGCCATCAACCCTTCTTTGTCAATGCCACGTCAGGAACCACTGTTTTAGGTGCTTTTGATGACATCACAAGTATGAGCGAAGTCTGTAAAAAACACCATCTTTGGCTTCATGTGGATGGCGCCTATTGTGGTGCGGTAATTTTCAGCGAACGTTACAAGTATTTGGTAAAAGGTCTTGAATTATCTGATTCCTTCAGTGTCAATGCACACAAAATGCTAGGCACACCCTTAACCTGTTCAATTATAGTTACTCAAGATAAAAAACATTTGTACCAATCTTTTTCCACCGATGCGGAATATCTTTATCAAACAGCTGATGATGAATTCAATCTTGGGAAAACCTCTCTGCAATGCGGACGACGCAATGACGCATTAAAATTATGGACACTTTGGAAATCCTTTGGGACCAAAGGTTTAGAGAAAATTGTGGATAAACAATTTCAATTGGCCGACGTCGCAAGAGATTATATCAGAAAACATGAGGATTATACTTTGTATAGTTATGATGATTCCATTTCAGTTTGTTTCAACTATAAAAGCGTGTCGGCAAAAATGCTTTGCACATTATTATATGAGCATGCGGAATCAATGGTTGGCTTTGGAACCTTTGAAGACAAAGAATTTGTAAGGTTAGTGACCATTAATACGACTCTTAATGAGGAAGACATTCTCGATTTTTTTAACGTAATTGAAACATTCGTGATTAGAAATAATTGAAATGAGTCAACGTTTAATCGCATTAAACTGTTAAAAATCGAATATTAGCAAGACAAATGTTGGAATGTCTCAAAAATATTTTATATTTATCAAAAATCGTTAGATTTCAATATGGTACAACAAGTTACAAGCGGCATCAAAATCTCCGTAGAAACAACATTTGAAGGTACATTTTATAAGAACTATAAGGTACATTTCGCATTTGGATATAAAGTAACTATTGAAAACCAATCCAAAGACTCTGTTCAGTTGAACTCAAGACACTGGCGCGTTTTGGATGCCTTGAACAATATTGAAGTCATCGAAGGCGAAGGCGTCATTGGTAAAAAACCGGTACTGAAACCTGGAGAATCCCATACTTATACGTCTGGTTGTCTGTTGACCTCTCCCTTCGGAGCGATGCAAGGCCATTATAATATGGTCAACTTTACGAATACCAACAAATTTAAAGTGTACATTCCTTCCTTTAAATTGAGTGCTCCTTTTGCGCTGAACTAATCGGTTCAGTCGTTTTCAAAAAATCAAATCGAAACGTTTTCCCGTATTGTTTGACATGTATAAAATTGCAATTTGAATAAGGTACAAATTGATAGTCTTTTTTGATGTCAAAACCTGATTCGGAAATTTTATAAATACCGTCCACATCTATATTTCCATAAGGAGAAATACGCCTAAAACGATATTCCAACGATTGACCTATACAATGCAACTCAAACCAGGCACCGCAGCCGATGCCACCTAACCATTGGGCATTTTTAATATGAATTGTGTTCGTTTTTGGTTCTAAATTACCTTCAAGATTTGGCTCATGATGCTTCAACCGATCCAGAAATAATTTTGTGTTTTTTTTAAACTTTGAAGATTTAAAAGTATCTATTACACCTGTCTCCGAAACTTCATATATATTTTGTTGGGTGTCTGCAATCAAAACATTTCCAATGGTACTTGG
>JBBSLN010000169.1:0-5459 GCA_038255205.1 Flavobacteriales bacterium | reverse complement strand
GGATTGTCATCTTTGGATTTTGATAGGATTAAAACCAGAGGAGAGGCAGATGATGCTTTGAAGCGCTACGTTCCAGATGTTGGGACCCGGCAATTTCTTTTGAAAAACCTCTATTGGGAAACCAAAGAAAATTTGGCACTTCGACTAAATCTTAAAGCTTTAAAAGAAAATGTCAACGAAGTTGGAGAAGCATTGCCTATCCATTCAAAATTTAGCAAGGACACCTTATTTTTGAGAGGAGACAAATCTGAATATATTTCACTGCAGGACGAAAGTATTATCAAAACCCATTTCCCAAAAGCAAAAATCGAAACCATATCAAACGCAGGACATTGGCTCCATGCCGAAAACCCAACGGACTTTTTTGAAGCAGTCCATGAATTCATAAGATAATATTGATATATTTAAACAACTAAACAACTAAACAACTAAACAACTAAACAACTAAACAACTAAACAACTCACAACATATGAATCTTATCATCAGATTATTACTCACAGCGGTCGCGGTCGTGGTCCTGGCAAAATTCCTTCCAGGCGTTGACGTTGCAGGATTTACAGGCGCCATCATTGTTGCCATTGTTCTGGCATTATTAAATGCTATTTTAAAACCAATTTTAATTATACTGACATTGCCAATAACAGTAGTGACTTTGGGATTATTCCTATTGGTCATCAACGCTTTGATAATTCTCTTGGCAGATGAATTTCTCGACGGTTTTGCAGTTAGTGGTTTTTGGATTGCTTTACTATTTAGTTTGCTATTATCGTTTTTGCAATCGGTATTGTTTTCGATATTGAAAGACGATAAAAATTAGACCTTAACACAACCTGTTAAAAAATTTGTTGGGATATTAAAGAATCCGTACTTTTGCATCCCAATTTTTTAGTGAAATCCAATTTTTTTAACTCGCAATAGCGACGCCAAAAAAATCGGTAATTGTACTAATTCCGCTATTTAGCGGGATATTAATGACAGTAAAATTGTTATTTCAATAAAACGCCTTTTTGGCTTTATTAATCATTATATGAATATTACAAGAGAAAACATCGATGCACTAAATGCAGTTGTTAAAGTAGATATCGCTAAAGAAGACTACAGCGATAAAGTTGAAAAAATCCTTGTGGATTACCGTAAATCGGCCAACATTCCTGGGTTTAGGAAAGGACATGTGCCAATGACGATGGTCAAAAAGCAATATGGAAAAGCCGTTTTGGTGGATGAGGTCAACAAATTGTTGCAGGACGCGTTGAACAAATATATGACGGAGGAGAAATTGGACGTTCTGGGAAATCCGCTTCCAAAAGCACAAGATAATCTTGACTGGGATTCGGATTCGTTCTCTTTTGAATTTGAATTGGGCTTGGCGCCGGAATTCGATGTGGAATTAAAAACCAAAAAGTCAATCACGCAATACAATATCGTTGCTGACAAGAAAATGATTGACAATCAGGTTGATCATATTCGTAAGCAATACGGAAAATTGATTTCCCAAGACACTGTCTCCAAAGATTCTGAAATCACAGGAGTTTTTGTCAACGAAGAAAAAAACATAAACAATAAAGCAACGTTCACTTTGGATAAATTCAAAGGGAAGGCGACTGAAAAACAATTTGTTGGCGCTAAAGTTGGTGACGTTGTAACTTTGAACACAAAAGGTTTGTTCGAAGATGACCATGACTTAATGACGTTTTTGAAAGTGCCTCATGATGATGCTCACGGATTGATTGTGGATTTAAATTTCACAATAAATGAAATCAACACAAGAGAATTGGCAGATTTGGACCAAGAGTTGTTTGACAAATTATTCGGAAAGGATTCAGTAACAACTGTAACCGAACTAAAAGATAAAATCAAGGCAGATTCAGAAAAACAATTCGCACAACAAGGTGACCAGAAATTCTTGAATGACGTGACTGAATATTTAGTCGAGAACACGAAGTTCGATTTGCCGGCGTCATTCTTACAACGTTGGATGCAGACTGCTGGTGAAGAACGAATGGATGCCGATCAAGCGAAGGAAGAGTATGAAAAGTCAGAAAAAAGCATGCGCTATCAGCTGATTGAAGGTAAATTGATTGAAGGGCACAAACTTCAAGTAACATTTGATGATTTGAAAGCTTTTGCAAAAGACATGATCAAAGTACAAATGGCACAATTCGGTCAGATGGATCCTTCAGACAAGGAATTAGAGGATATTGCAGCACGTATTTTGTCAAATAAAGAAGAAGTGAAACGCTTATCAGAACAATTGATGAGCCAAAAATTATTGAATCTTTACAAAAAAGAAGTCAATGTCAAGGTTAAAGAAATGACGTACGACGATTTTGTAAAAGAATTCTACAGTTAATTGTTATAAATAAATCCTTATATTTAGAGCGTAAAACTGTGAGGTTTTACGCTTTTTTTGAATTGAATAAATAGCGTTAGCAGATTGTTTAATTCATCCCGAATTCATTTCGGGAAATCATAAATTACTAATTAAAAAAATCTATGGATTACGGAAAAGAATTTGAAAAATTCGCAATAAAAGACCAAGGTGTCAGCAGTACGTATTACGACAAAATATTGAGTAGCATGTACCCTGTAGGTTTGACTCCAAATATCATCGAAGAGCGTCAAATGAATGCGGTAGCAATGGATGTATTTTCACGTTTGATGATGGATAGAATCATCTTCTTGGGAACAGGAATCAATGACCAAGTGGCAAATATCGTTCAAGCTCAATTATTGTTTTTAGAAAGTACAGATGCTTCGAAGGACATACAAATTTATATCAATTCTCCTGGCGGAAGTGTATATGCTGGACTTGGAATATACGATACCATGCAACTCATAAAACCAGATGTGGCGACAATCTGTACAGGAATGGCAGCCTCTATGGGAGCTGTACTATTATGTGCAGGTCAAAAAGGAAAGCGCAGTGGTCTGACTCACTCACGCGTCATGATTCACCAACCTTTGGGAGGTGCGCAAGGTCAGGCTAGTGATATTGAAATCACCGCTCGTGAAATAATCACATTAAAAGAAGAATTGTACAACATCATTAGTAAACATTCAGGCCAGAGTTACGAAAAGGTTTATGACGATAGTGATCGCGATTACTGGATGAAAGCCGATAGAGCTATGGAGTATGGTATGATTGATGAGGTATTAACAAGAAATAAGAAGTAAGGGAAATTGAATTCAAATTTCAGTTATTGGAATTTAAGATTTAAAATTTTCGAATTTAAATAGTTATGGCAAAGGAAGAATTAGAATGTTCGTTTTGTGGTAGGAAAAAGCCCGAAACCAATTTATTAATTGCGGGTCTTGATGCGCATATTTGTGATCGTTGCATCGAGCAAGCACATGGCATTGTCTTGGAGGAATCCAAACAAAGTGGAAATTCGGAATTATCCTCCGAGTTGATGCTTAAAAAACCAATGCAGATCAAAGCTTTTTTGGATGAATACATTATTGGGCAGGATTATACCAAGAAAGTAATGTCCGTAGCGGTTTATAACCATTACAAGCGTTTGTTGCAACCGGCATCCAAGGATGATATTGAGATACAAAAAAGCAATATTATCATGGTTGGACGCACAGGGACAGGAAAAACCTTGGTGGCGCGTACGATTGCTAAAATGCTCAACGTCCCATTGGCGATTGTGGATGCAACAGTGTTGACAGAAGCAGGTTATGTGGGTGAGGATGTGGAAAGCATATTGACGCGATTGTTGCAAGCAGCAGATTACAATCTTGAAAAGGCTGAAAAAGGGATTGTTTTCATTGATGAAATTGATAAAATTGCTCGCAAGAGTGACAATCCATCCATCACACGAGATGTGTCTGGAGAAGGCGTTCAGCAAGCCTTGCTGAAATTATTGGAAGGCACCGTTGTGAATGTTCCGCCAAAAGGAGGCCGTAAACATCCAGATCAGAAATTCATTGAGGTCAACACTGAACATATATTGTTTATTGCAGGTGGAGCTTTTGATGGGATAGAGCGTATTATTTCCAAGCGTCTCAATATGGCGGCAATCGGATATAAAGCTGCACATGACGAAAATGTAGATATAGAAAACATCCTACAATACATCATTCCGAAAGATTTGAAGGATTTTGGATTGATACCAGAAATTATCGGTCGTTTACCGGTTTTGAGCTATATGGATCCATTGGATGCAAAAACATTGAGAGCTATTTTAACGGAACCCAAAAATGCCATCATCAAACAGTACAAAAAGTTGTTTGAAATGGATGATATTGAATTTACCATTACAGATGGAGCATTGGACTTCATTGTCGAAAAAGCAATAGAATACAAATTAGGTGCTAGGGGACTGCGTTCGTTATGTGAAGAAATTTTGACGGATGCCATGTTTGAAATGCCGAGCAATAAGGAAAGTAAACTTAATGTGACTAAAACGTATGCTGAAGATAAGATTTCGAAAACAACTTTGAAACGTTTAAAGGCAGTTTCTTAATCAATAGCCCAAATATTTATAAAAAACAAAACCACTCCTTGCGGGTGGTTTTTATTCATTTTGGATTTAAGAAACTAATATTGCAGACACAATATTCTATTTATACTTAGAGGGTTTTTTTCTTGCTATTGGTAATCAAATTTAAACCTTGGGCACTGATGATTTGATTACTATGACGTAAATATAGTAGCTTATTTGTAAGTTAAACACTACCATGTGCAATTTTAGATAAAACACAAATTAAATTCGTTATATGAATTGCTATTGTATTTTTTTCCGTTAAAAAACAATCAATTTTTCGGTAGTGCTATTCCAACAATGTTCATGGTCAGAAGTTCGTCAAGATAGTTTCGGGTATTGGAAAGTCGCGGCACCTTATGTTGCCCACCAAGTTTATTATGATGCTTCAGCCAATCATAAAAGAGTTGTTGACGCGCAATATTGATTTTGGGTTTGTTAAGTGTGATGTTATTGAAACGTTTAGCTTCATAATCAGAATTTAACGATTTCAATGCGTTGTCTAACAATTCATTGAATAATTCGAGGTTCGTTGGTGGTGTTTTAAACTCAATCAGCCATTCGTGGGCCCCTTTTTCTTTTCCCTGCATAAAAATGGGAGCCACAGTGTATTCAACAATTTCTGCATTCGTTTTCTTGCACACTTTTTTCAGAGCATCTTCAGCGTTTTCAATAATCAATTCCTCACCGAAGACATTAATATGATGTTTTGTCCGACCTGATACCTTAATACGATGTGGATTGATGGATGTAAACCGAATAGTGTCTCCTATTTTATAACGCCATAAGCCTGCATTAGTCGTAATGACAAGCGCATAATTGACATCTATTTTTACCTCACTTAAAGGGATAATGGTTTGTTCGGGAGATCCATATGCGTTCATCGGAATGAATTCATAAAAAATACCATAATCCAGCATTAATAACAATTCACTTGAATTGTTCTGGTCTTGAATGGCAAAAAAGCCTTC
>JBBSLN010000168.1:0-5460 GCA_038255205.1 Flavobacteriales bacterium | reverse complement strand
ATATGGATTGTCTTTGTTGGAAAATAGATACATTGAAGACTTGAACAATCTGAAAAACCCAGAATTTATTTTTTAGAGTTTATTATGAAAATGCTTTGGTCAAAAATGCATACCAATACATTAAATGTTCAACAGGAAATCTAGATAAATGAAGGATTTGGAAATAAAAAGTAAGAAACGGGATTCACGAACGATAGATATTCTATGTGTTGGAGAAGTGCTCATCGATTTTATAGGGCATCAATCGGGCGTTGGTATTGATGAAACGAGGGATTACCACCGATATTTAGGCGGCTCCCCTACCAATGTCGCCATGAATTCAGGACGATTGGGTCTAAAGCCAATGATGGTGGCAACAGTTGGAAATGATGGCTTCGGCGATTATATTTTAAAGAGGTTTTCAGAAATCAGCATGAATACTAATCATATTCTGAGGCATGAAGATAAAGCTACCAGTGTTATTTTTGTGTCCAAATCTGAAGGTACGCC
This sequence comes from Flavobacteriales bacterium, assembly GCA_038255205.1. Classification (GTDB taxonomy): domain Bacteria; phylum Bacteroidota; class Bacteroidia; order Flavobacteriales; family Flavobacteriaceae; genus JBPOFM01. Next base: position 4,971 of record JBBSLN010000168.1, on the reverse strand, counting down.
CGATTTCATTCCCTATCGCGACGCGGATTATTGTATCCATGAAACACAAATACCAAAGGAGATACTATCCGATACCAAAATATTCCACACCACGTGTTTCGCTTTAAGTAAAAATCCTGCGCAATCCACCATTTTAAAAAAAGCACAGGAAGCCTACCGTCTGGGTTGCCAATTGAGTATTGATGTCAACTACTCCAAAAAGTTATGGGACAGCGAAAATAAAGCGATTGATATCATCAAAGCCTATTGCAAATTCAATCCGCTGGTCAAAATCAGTGAGGATGATATGGAGCGCCTTTTTGAACGTCATTTGCCTCACAACGACATATTCGAATTTTTTCATTCTGAAGGCGTGGACACCGTATGTTTGACCCTTGGAAGCAAGGGCGTCAAACTCTCACAAAAAGGGCAACCCCTTATTCAATTGCCAGCCATAAAAGTTGAAAAAGTTTTGGACACCACTGGTGCTGGAGATGCATTCTGGTCGGGATTTTTATTTGCCTACATCAAAGAAAAACCTGTGGATGAATGCTTGGAAGTCGCCTTACAACTGGCTGCGTTAAAACTTCAAAATGTAGGAAGGCTACCCGATAACATTACCATTCTTTCGAAACTTTTATAGCACATTTTTATGGACCACATAAACCAAAATATCGACAACAGCACCGAAAGCACCGAAAGGTTCAACGGTGTTATGCTCAACGCTTATCCTGATAGTATTGGCAAAAAATTGAGTGATGCAATAAAGATGCTCAAAATGCCTGAAATGAAGGATGTTTTTTCCTTGTTTTATGTATTGCCCACCTTTTTCAACAGCGATTTGGACAGGGGGTTTTCAATCGTGGATTATGACCTCAATGAAGAGCTAGTATCACACGAAGATTTGTCTGCTTTGGAGGACCTCAACATCATGTTGAAATTGGATATTGTTTTGAATCACTTGTCGGTGGCGTCCCCTCAATTTAAAGATTTGTTGCAACATGGCGACGCATCGATATATAAGGATTTTTTTATCAATTGGAATGAATTCTGGGAAGGGAATGGTACGATGTCATCAGATGGCGTTGTGATTCCTGATGATGAATTTCTGAACAAACTGTTCATGAGAAAACCCGGACTTCCAGTGTTGAAAGTGCTTTTCCCTGACGGAAACGAAAAACCGTTTTGGAACACGTTTTACCAAAGCATACACTACCAAGAGATTACGGTGGAAGACTTAAAAGCGTTGGAAACATTGAGCCCCTCAAGCGCAGATGCGATTTGTAGGAACGTGAATACCGCTATAGCTCAAAATCAGAATTTCAAGACGATTGATTTTGGCATAAATAATCACTTAAAAACTGAAATCATAAATATCGTCGAAAAAAAGCGAACCTATTTGGGTCAAATGGATGTGAATGCCAAAACAGACTTGGTTTGGGAATTTTATGAAGAAACGCTTTCAAAATTAAACCGTTTTGGATGCAAAATTTTACGCTTGGATGCCTTTGCCTATTTGCACAAGCAAGTTGGCCAAACCAATTTCTTCAACAAACCAGGAACATGGGACTATCTGGAACGCATCATGCAGATGGCAGAAAGAAATAAGCTGATGGTCTTGCCCGAGATCCATGCCGAATATGGTCTTGGCTTACATGATGAGGTCGCCAAAAAAGGTTATCCCATTTATGATTTTTTCTTACCGGGCTTAATGATTCACACCCTAGAAAATGGCAGCAGTAAAGCCCTTGTAAATTGGATTAAGGAAATTGTTGCGAAAGATTACAGAACCGTCAATATGCTCGGTTGCCATGACGGCATCCCTGTTTTGGATTTAAAGGGCAAGGAAGTGGAAGGAACTTACAACAAAGGTTTGCTGGAAGACGTAGAAATAGAATCCATCATGGAAACCATAATTGAGCGTGGTGGTCGTGTTAAAAATCTATATGACCCAGCAGGAAGAAAGATTTCGTACTATCAGGTAAACGCGACTTTTTTAAGTGCCCTGGGTGAGGACGAGCGCAAATTGCTATTGGCGAGAGCCATTCAAATGTTTATGCCAGGAATTCCGCAAGTTTGGTATTTGGACTTATTTGCAGGAAAGAACAACTACGAAGCTGCCGACCAAGGTGGAAGTGCAGGACACAAGGAAATCAATCGCACCACGCTAACGATGGATGCCATTGAAAAAGGGCTAAAAACACCCATCGTACTCGACCAATTAAAACTGATGCGATTGCGAAACACGTCGAAAACCTTTCTTGGGAAGGTATCCATCAACGAAACTCCTGACCATGAACTGGATATTTCATGGACATTAGGGAGGGATAGTGTGCGGTTATGGGCAAACTTGAAAAGTTACGATTTCACAATAGACAAGACCGCTTTTGGGGTGGCTGACAGGTTGACTTTTCAGGATTAAACCGATTGTAAAAAGTTTCAGCTTGAAAGCAGGACAGTTACACAAAGCGAATTTTATTGTGAATTGAATGATTGGATTTTATAATCTATTTAATTTAGAGATAAGAAATTTCAATATAATTAATTGTTTAAAATTCTAAAATAAACCTCCGCATCCTATTCGAATCCCGCCTTGGCTCATCATCTGGCGGTCTCTTTGGTATTAGAGACATTTTAATAACTATCCGCCAAAGGTTTGTACACATACCCATTGGCTTTTTCTTCCTGACCAGTTCAATATAAGCGTTGATGGCATCGACATATTGTTAGGTGGCAAATATTCCATTGACCTTTGCGTTGGTTTTGTTTAACGCGACGCCTGTGATGGCCATATAAAAAAGCATACTAAATAGGTATATCGATTTCATGACAAGGAATTTTGTTCAATCTCTATTACCTCCTTTTAAGGATTTTTAGTGGAAAAGTCCTTATCAAATTTTCTCGATGTGGATTCGGATTGAGTCAAGTTCAAAATTAATAGGGTCAATTTTCCTATGGTATTATTAGTATCTTTTTCATTATTAATTAATTAAAACATATTTTTATGAAAAAGTTCATTACACCTCTCAACACAGTCCTAATCGTTATGGCTGCACTCGTAACTATCAGCTGTTCCAATAATACGGAAGAGTTAAATCTCGAAACCAGCACTAAGAACGTAGACCAACCGTCCAAGAAGCCCGCCAAAACCTACAAAGCAAAACTCAATATGCTCAACGGCTCTGGTGTTGCAGGTATGGCAGAATTGACCCTAGTAGGCGATCAGCTCACGGTTACAATCCAAGCAGAAGGTTTAGTGCCAGACAGGTTGCATCCGCAACACATACACGGAGCTTCATCGAACAACGGAAACTCCACATGTCCACCTCCATCCGCAGATACCAATGGCGATGGCTTTATAAGTGTTCCTGAAGGTGCGCCATTTTATGGAGGGATTCTAAAACCTTTAATGCCATTTCCCACAGCACCTGAAGGCACGATTGATTTTGAGCAAACCTACACGCTCACAGAATCCCTGTCACCTTTACAAAACAGGGCAATCGTATTGCATGGAATCTTTGTCAATGGCACTTATGATGCAACATTGCCCGTGGCTTGTGGACAGATCATGCCTGACCAAGGGAAAGGATAATAACTTTTCACACTTAACACTACTAAACACTCCGTCTTCGGGGTGTTTTTTTTAAGAGAGATGTCTCCTGACTAAAGATGGAATAGTGTTAAAAACGCGTTGAAAAAATAGCACTGATGCTTATTTGAATAATTTATGTATATTTGCCATAGGTTAATGGCTTCGAACAACTGGTTTTCTCTCAAACCACGACGCCTCATCACTATACAATCCAGTAGTGCAACCTATATCAAACGTATTAGTTTATTTTAAAAATTACCCCAATGAAACACCTATTCCTACCAGTAGTGGTCGCTCTGTGCGCATTATCCACGTCTTTTTCCCAAAACATGCAAGGCATTTATGCCAACACCTGGGCTTCTTCAGACCAAGAATCCTTATCATACACCTTGGCATTGAACGAAGATGGCACGTTTACTTTCGAATCTTTCCAGACCTATATCGGTTCTCCAGACAAAACCGTTAATGTACAAGGTAAATGGGAGAATGATGGCGTCTTGTTATTTTTAAGGACCGACCCATCCCAAGACCCAAATAATACAATGATTGCCGAAATCAACAATACCAAAGCCCGTTTGATAAGCCTCTCTCCGAGACATCCGGACTTTCATGTTGTAAAACCAACTTTGGAGTTCAGTAAATCGGAAGTGTTTTTCGCCAAAGGCATGGAACTGAAAAAACAAGAAAGTTCAGTGAGTGTGTCCGATTAGGGCTATAGTAATGTATATAAAATAAAAACCCTTCTAAACTGATGGGTTTTGTTTGTGGTCCCACTTGGAATCGAACCAAGCACCTACTGATTATGAGTCAGTTGCTCTAACCGAATGAGCTATAGGACCATTTTTTATTTATAATTTCAATGCGTTTACATATCCTCAATCACCTGTCTCGATAGCTATAGGACCGGTTAAGAGGATGCAAATCTAATATATATTTTAATATGCTACAACAATTTTATGGCTTTATGTCTTGGCATAACTCTATCAGAACGCCATTGGTTGATTTTGGATGTAGGAATGCAACCAACTTATTGTCTGCCCCTATTTTCGGTGTTTTATTCAACACCGTAAATCCTTCTTTGGTAAGACGGTCAATTTCGGCTTCAATATCATCAACTGAAAAAGCAATATGATGAATGCCCTCCCCTTTTGTTTCAATAAATTTTGCAATGGGGCTTTCTGGATTAGTGGCTTCTAAAAGCTCTATCTTATTAGGTCCAGACTCAAAGAACGAGGTGTTGACACCCTCGCTTTCAACTGATTCAGTTTTATAGTGTGGCTTTCCCAAAAGTGCAGCAAACAAGTCATTTGACGCACTCAAATTCTTTACGGCTATACCAATATGTTCTATTTTTTTCATACTCACTTCCCGCAAAGGCGGGAATCTCATTAAATTAATCT
>JBBSLN010000167.1:0-5495 GCA_038255205.1 Flavobacteriales bacterium | reverse complement strand
ATTTAAAATAAGGAGATATCACATTGAGTAATGAATCTGAAACTTTCGTGACCTCTTGAAATTGCAGCGCGGAATTAATCCATTTGTCCTGCTTTCTAAAATTCAAGAGCCTATCGATTTCTTCATTGGACATTCCTAATGAATAGCCTTTATAATCTGTGATATAATTTGGATTGAAAGGGTATATTTTTGGTTTGTTCCTTTCTATCTGGACAGCTTTTAAAGAATCCACTTCATGTTGAAATGCTTTCAATTCATTTAGATTTACCTGTATTTCTTCTGAAGAAAAATCAATGAAAAAGTAAGCACATTGCAATGCCATAATGAGCGCCAACAAAAGAAAAATCCCATTTCGCTGATTTTTTGTAAACAGGAAATGGGATTTAAAATTATTCATGAGTTTATAACCACACAATGATTACATGTGTTTGGTAATGTCTTCTGCACCATCTTTTATGGCATCGCGCTTGACCGAAATTGCACCAATATATCGTTTCATCTCCTGTCTAACTTTAGGAAACAGAAATAGCAAACCTATCATATTTGGGAACACCAAAGCAAGAATCATCGCATCAGAGAATTTGATAACCGCATCTAACGTTGCAGCAGCACCAATAACGACAAATAGTAAGAATAATATTTTATAAACGATGTCTGCCGTTTTCCCTTTTCCAAAAAGATATTTCCATGATTGCAATCCATAATAAGACCATGAAATCATAGTTGAAAATGCGAACAATACAATCGCTACAGTTAAGACATAAGAGAAATTTGGAATTACCGAATCAAACGCCAACGATGTTAAGTCCACACCGCTAATAGGTAGTTCAGTAGATTTTAAAATCACACTACTTCCATGTGCAGCAGTATAGTCAAACACTGATTGTGCATCCGTTCCGTTAATATTGAAGAAAATAATCACCAAGGCAGTCATCGTACAGATAACGACCGTGTCAATAAAAGGTTCTAACAATGCTACGACACCTTCAGATGCTGGATATTTGGTTCGAACAGCGGAATGAGCAATGGCAGCAGATCCTGCTCCAGCTTCATTAGAGAATGCCGCCCTTTGAAAACCAACAATCAAAACACCCACGAGTCCGCCAAGTCCGGCCATTGGTGTAAAAGCTCCATCAATAATCAATGAAAATGCTAATCCAATATCACCGAAGTTAGCGAAAATAATCACTAAAGAGGCCAAAATATACAAACCAGCCATAAAAGGAACAATTTTTTCGGTAATACTTGCAATACGTTTGATACCGCCAATGATAACGACACCCACCAAAATAGCTAGTATCACACCTATAATAACGCCAGTTGCACCTCCTTGGAGATTCAGCAACGTACTGATTTGTACAGCAGCCTGATTAGATTGAAAAGCATTACCACCACCAAAGGAAGCACCAACACACAAAACAGCAAATAAAACTCCCAGGATCTTTCCTAACGTTCCGAAGCCAATTTCCTTGAAACCTTTTGAGAGGTAATACATTGGTCCACCATACACAGTTCCATCGGGCCCTACGTCTCTGTATTTTACACCAAGTGTACATTCAACAAATTTGGTTGACATACCCAAGAAACCACAAACAATCATCCAAAAGGTTGCACCAGGGCCACCCATGCCTATCGCTACAGCAACACCTGCGATATTTCCTAAACCGACGGTTCCTGAAACTGCAGTTGCCAAGGCTTGAAAGTGGGACACCTCGCCATGCGCACTTTCGTCACGAATAGTATTCGGAATATCCTCTACCGCCAAGGCTTCATCATTAATATAAAGCTTTTCAACACCATGTTTTTCAATATCCACATACTTTCCACGAACCGTATTGATGGCAGTCCCAAATTTCGTAATATTGGGAAATTTAAAATAAATCGTAAAAAAAGTAGCGCCACCAACCAACAACATCACTACAAAAGGTATATTGTACTCTCCTATGGGAACTGTGGTTAAAACAAAGCCTTCCCACCAGCTAGCGACTGGCATAAAAGCATCATTGATTTGTTCGTCCAGACCTTTATCCTGTGAGAACGTAAGTATTGGCAATAAAACAGATAAAATTGAAAGAAGATATTTCTTCATATTAAATAGTTAAATTAGTTAAATTGGTTTGTGTTTTTGTGTTTTTCTCAAAAACGTGACAAGATGCTAAAAAAAAATGATTTTTTAAAACATCTGTTGTTAAAATGAAATTATATCTATTTAATATCATATAATGAATTGAGCTTCTGTATTTGTTCGGGTCTTCCCAAAACAATAATTTTTGAGTTGGGTACCAAACGCAATTCTGCTTCAGGATTCACTAGATAATCACCGTTGCCATCTTTAAAACCAATGACAGTGCAGCCTGTTTTATTGCGTAAATCTAAATCTTTTATGGTCTTTACTTCGGAAGTATTATATAATTTATCTATTGCTATTTCTTCAATATTAATATTTGACTTTCCTATGATAGATAGATTGTCAATAAATTCAATTAAATCTGGAACTACGACAAGAGATGCCATGTGATCGCCACCTATTCTATCTGGAAGTATTACGTTATTTGCACCAGCGAGTTTCAATTTGTCATAAGACGTTTCCTGTGAAGCGCGACTTATAATTTTCATGTTCTTATTGAGTTGTCTAGCAGAAAGCACAACGAATAAATTGTCAGCATCATTTGGTAAGGCACAAATAATGGTATGGGCTTTATCAACACCAGCCTGAAGTAATGTTTCATCTTCATTCGCATTCCCAAAAACAAAAGGAATATCATCCGTCTGAAACTTATCAATGATGTCTTTGTCCTGCTCAATAATGACAAACGGTTTTTTGTATGCCATTAATTTCTTTGCAGCTTGCTTTCCATTCCGTCCATAGCCACAAATAACAATATGATTGGTAAACCCATCGATCATTTTTTGCATCTTTTTTTGTTTTAATTCTTCAAAATTATTTTTGCTTAAAATATATTCTGTAATAACCGTTAAGGCGTAACCGACAATCACCACACTCGCCAAAATCAAGAAAATAGTAAACACTTTTGCTACATCGTCCAATGGTTGCACCTCACCAAAACCAACAGTTGTAATCGTAATGACTGTCATGTAAATAGAGTCAATCCAAGAATAGTTGGACATCAATTTAAAACCCAGCACACCCGAAATCAGCAATGACACCAATAAAAAAATAGCCATGAAAATTTTGGTTCGAAAAAATCGTATGACAGGTTTCACCATAATTTATAAATCAAATACCGAAGACCGCTTCGTATAGACCAAATCCTTGATGCGTATCCAGAAAGCAAAGAACAGATACAGGGCAAATCCAAATCCTAAAGTGACAAATGTGAGGTACATGAATGTGGTTCTTACGACTTTGGCACGAATTCCAAAACGTTCAGCAATACGCTGACAAACGTAGTAACCGCGCTTCTGGAAATAAAGTAATGCTCTATAGAAAACGTTCATGTTGCAAGGTAATTAAATATTTATGAATTTTGATTTACGATGTACGAATTACGATGTACGATTTGTAATTTGGAAATCAGAACTTTGAACTTTGAATTCTAACTCTTATTTGGAATTTGGCATTTCTAAATTATTCATCCGCCTGTTAGTTAATAACGAATTCCCTATCGCACATTGTAAACACTTATTCTTTGTACAATATTCAGTTTTAAGTTGAATAAGTGCTTGTGACTGCAAGGCAGATTTCGAAACATTTTTGATTGCATTGAAAGTATTGACAATGCTATTGTTTTCGGAATCTATTTCTTGAATGATGGAAAGAATCACTTCATCAACCGATTGCCCTTGATGTCTCGCATAGCAAAATTTCAAAGGTAGAATGGTATTGATGAGTAACAAATCAATAAAAGAATCCGTCAAGGTTTTTTTTGTTGATTTTGACATTTTTTCAAATGTGTAATGATCTGACCAGAATGCCGATGTCGATACTTTCAATAAACTACGCAATTCCTCAATAGTTGTTGCTGATATAATTTTAGAAAACAAATTTGACTCTTTATGATATAGCATGGCCAATTGTGACAATCTTATGGTAGGAAAGTTAGGTGGCCGCAATCTAAAAAATTGTAATGGTGTTACATGAGAATTAGCCAATCCGAACTTTTGTTTTAAGAATTGATAGTCCTTTTTCAACTTCTGATAATAGGCATCTTCAATATCATCTTCTAAAATACCAGCTTGGCCCAAAAATAGGGCTTCGAGCAGTTCCGGTTCGGTTCCTGTTTTTCTCACAATAGAGTAAGCGATGGAATTTGCCATGCTCAAAAATGCGTCACCGTTGACCTTTAAACCAAAGCTCTTTGCCAATAACTTAAATAACACTGCCTCCCAATCGTTTTTTGAGATAGTGAGCATCATATCAATAGCTTTCGATTTTCGTTCCAAACGTTCAAAATATAGATTTTCGAACCAATTATCTCTTACAAAATCATCTACAGAACCGAAATCATTTTCACAGTTAATCCATTTGTTTTGTATTGAGAACAGGTTTTGGTAATTGTCCAGCAATTCTTTACTGATGTAGTTTTTCAGTTCCAATGTTGGAATGACGGTATTGTCTTTTCTGAAGATTTCGGTGTCGTGCTCATAAACAACATGAAGAATCACATTGTCATACGCCAAATCAGTTTCATGGTTATGCACATACCAGTCACTGCTCTTGATGTGGATTTCAACATTTCCAGCCCACAATTGACCAGATATTCCTAGTTGTGAGTTAAAAAAATCAGGTCCAGAATGGTGATTATGCTGTCCAACCTTCACCAAAGTCACAAGCTCTCCCGAAGTGGTCAGAAGGCTTGGCGTGGTAAACTTTTTATGTTTCCATACATAATGTAGAAAGTCTTCTTGCATGGACTAAAAGTACTAAATTCCGCTTTCAATTTTACATCTAATGATACGATTATTTTTAGCAAAAAACACATCAGGGTTTATGAGTGTTTTAGCAATTATTCCACAATATTTTGGCCTGTTCTTCCCTAAATATGAAAAATGCCTTTATCTTTAAGGCTTCAATCGATACCAATTCCCATATATGAGAAAGGCTCTTATAGCATTTATAAGAAAGTTACGCGAAATTTTAGTTGGCAAATTCCATCAATACAATGCGAGTTTGCCTTACATTATTACAGTCGTTATTGCCTTAATCGTAGTTATCGGAGGCATCAATTTGTTCATTGAACTTACTGATACCTTAACGACAGATACGTTAGCCGATTATGACCAAAACATCACAAATTATGTGGTCTCCTATCGTTCACCAGCCTTGACAAACTATTTTATTTTTGTCACGCACGTCGGGGATATTTACGGATATCTTTTTGTATTGGTGAGTAGTGTGCTGCTATCACTAATAGTGTTTAAGCGATGGAAATATGTGGCGCAGATTACAATTGTTTTGGCATTGTCGGCCGTATCAAATATGATTTTAAAACGATTTATCGATAGAGCACGACCAGGCATTGAGCATTTGGTAT
>JBBSLN010000166.1:0-5496 GCA_038255205.1 Flavobacteriales bacterium | reverse complement strand
CCAAATAAAATAATGTTATGAATATGATAATTTATCAACTATATTTTTAACAAAAACGTTATAGTATCAACATTGTCTGCATAATCCCAAAGTTGAGGCGATTGGGTTTCACCAAAAGCTATGTTATGTTCCACAATGTCATTTGCTACCACACATTGGATTTTATCTTCGTCAGACTGGAGTTTAGCTTTCAGCGTTTCCAAAGACTCATAAAATTCGTAAAACAGTGTGGCAATAGGTGAACCATAGCTTTCATCTTCCTTTATCATCAGAAAGCCATTTTCGAGCATTTCGAATTCGCTCATTAAATAAACTGCTTTGTTATAATCGTAGTTGTTGGCATATTTATTCTGATGAATGATTTCTTTCCAATGGTACATGGCATTGAAAAACTTTTCAAAGTTGTAATTTTTTGGGACGAATAGTTTGGACACACTTCTGCAACCTAATCCATAATAGCGAAATACATCCTCTGAAAGTCCCAACAATTGTTCTTCCGTTTCATTTCCTGTCAAAACCGCTACTGAATTGCGATTCTTTCTGATGATGGATGGTTTTCCCTTGAAATAATATTCGAAATAACGAGAAGTATTATCACTTCCTGTGGCGATGACGGAATCGAAATTGGTCAATTTGTCTTCTGTGAACGTTATTTTCTCTTTGAACTCTGGTTCTACATGTTCCAAATATTTGGCCAAATAGGGAATTAGGTGTTTGTCATTTGATGACTGCTTTACAATGACATGATGACCCGAAATAAGAACACTCAAGAAGTCATGAAAGCCAACCAACGGAATATTTCCAGCCATAATGATAGCGACATTTTTCGGTTGGACTGTATTAAAGTCATACTTTGATAACCATTGATTAATATTCTTTTCAGTCAATTGTTTAGCCCATCCATTTAAAGCAAACATTACATTCTCTTTCGTAAACCAGCCGTTATGTTCATGAGCCAATTGGATTTGGTGTTTAAAACCATCGAAGAACAACTCATTATGCGCAATGTTTTCCTTTTTTTCAAAGCCATCCACACTGAATTGACTTAAGAAATTTCCTAACTGGATAAAAGCGTTAATTCTTTGTTGTAAATGCATCCTGTATTTGGTTATGAATGGTTTTGGCTTTACTTTTGCGCAAAGTTAGAAAAAGATTATGCTATGGCAATTATTATAACAGACGAATGTATAAATTGTGGTGCTTGTGAGCCAGAATGCCCAAACACAGCAATTTATGAAGGTGCGGATGACTGGCGATATAAAGATGGTACGAGTTTAAAAGGAAAAGTTGTTTTACCTGACGGAAAACAAGTGGACGCCGATGAAGCCCAAGAGCCTGTAAGTGACGAAATTTACTATATAGTTCCAGATAAATGTACTGAATGTGTAGGCTTCCACGATGAGCCACAATGTGCTGCGGTATGTCCTGTAGATTGTTGTGTACCCGACACAGACCATGTTGAAACAGAAGAAGTGTTGTTAGGGAAGCAACGGTTTATGCATCCAGAGGAATAGTTCTTTTAATAATATCGTTTTTTAATTTTTTATCATCCCAAATTCTTTATTGGGATTTTTTTGCAACAATCACATACGTATCAAAAGCATAGCTTTTTCGGTCGATACATTCAATGACTTGAAAGTTGTTTAAATTCAGCAATAAGGTCCATTCATCTTTTGTGAATGCCCGCACTGTTGAATCATCTTCTGTGAGCAATATCTTTTCTCCTTTTCTTATCTCATAATACAATGCTTTCCAATCGAACATAAAATTATTTTTGGCATTATTTACTTTAAAAAAGCTTACACGTGAATACTCTTTGTGGTCAAAATGAGCCAAATGTGTTACTTCTTTTCCTTTGCCTATGAATTGAAAAAATCGGCTCGCATCAATAAAATCAAAAATCAAAAGACCATCTTCGTTAAGGTTTTGATGTATGGTGTATAAAGCTTTGTTTAAATCTATATTATCAATTAAATAACTCGTAGTCCTGCCTGTGATGATGACAGCATCCACTTTTTCTTGGAGTTCAAAATCCGTAACACTACCATGAATGAAACTTCCGTCAGGATTTTTGGATTTTGATAGATTCACCATCTCTTCACTTAAGTCCAAGCCTATATATTCTTTTCTTACTTTAAGAAAGCGCTTTGCCAAATTACCGGTGCCACACCCAATTTCTAGAACACCTTTTGCATTATGATTTAGCAATAGTTGATTGTAAAAATCAAACTCCTTATCATAATCAATAAATGTTTGATACATGGCATCATAGAGATGCTCAAATCCGTTTCTGTAAAGGCTTTGCATATATAAAGATTTGTTATAAAGTTATAAAAAAATGCTGCTCAATTTGAGCAGCATTTAATGTTAATATATTATTCTAAAAAATTAGAATTTGTAATTCAATGAAAAACTGAACATAGTACCTAATTGACTAAAGTGAAAACCATCATAAGTCATTTGAGAATAACGTTGGTTAAATGTAATTAGGTTCGATTGCTCCATTATCGGAGTAATACCTACAGCATTTAATGATGTATCATTAATAAGAGCCTGTCCAGCTGCGTTTTCTGCCTTAAATTCCCATTCAGGAAGAACGTTTAATAAGTTATTAACGTTCAATGAAAGAGTCAATTTTTCTGTAGCATTGAAATTCACGCCTAAATCTGTTACTATTTTTGGAATAAATTCAGTTCTCAAATCATTACTTAGACCTTGCTGTTTGAAAGTGGTTTTTCCAAAATAGGTATTGTTAAGATTAAATCCGAATTTTCCAATGTCATAATTGGCCCCTAATATCCACTTCGTTATTGGTCTAGAGGTAAAGAATAAAGCTTCTTGAGTTGGATTAACAACAGATTGACCTGCAGCAGCTACAATGGCTGGATTATTGACAGCGCCATCTCTTTCATTCTGGATAGTGTAGTTACCTGCCAAATTAAAATCCAATTCACCGTTTCCTATTTGTATGCCTCTATAGTTAGCAACAAAATCAATCCCAGAAGTACGAGTGTCAATTGCATTGACAAAGAAACTTAAATCACTCAAATTATTATCATTTAAAATTTGATCTAGTTGTGTATTTCCAGCATCAGTTGGTCCAATCTCTGTACTTAACACAATCCTGTCTTTTACGGCAATGTTGTAATAATCCAATGTGAAATTGAAATTACTACTTAATCTTCCTCCAATACCGATAGTAAAGTTCGTTGACTTTTCTGCGTCCAATTGAGGGATCCCCAATAATTGAGCTTGCGTAGATACATTGTTAACTAAACCACCAACTTGAATACCTTGTCCGGGTACAAAACTATATTGTGCTTTTTGGGTATAAATTTGGTGTAACGTAGGTGCTCTAAATCCAGTAGAAACAGATGCTCTAGCAGTTAATTTTTCAGTTATTTTTAAACGAGAACTCAATTTATATACGAATGCATTTCCAAAATCTGAATAATTTTCAGTACGTACAGTCCCACTAACCAAGAATGCATCACTCACATCATAATCCAAAGAGAAGTAACCACCAAAGTTATAGCGACTAAATTTGCCAGAGTTTTCTGGGCTATTACCTGCAAATGAATCGGCTCCACCGCCATCATAAGAAGCTAATCCACCTTCGATAACTTCGAATACTTCAGATCTAAACTCTGCACCAAAACCTATACTAATTTTATCAGAAAGCAATCTATTGATGTCAATATTTCCAACATTATGAGAAAAACGGGTACCTCCTGGATCGAAAGATTGTGGACTATTTTCTCGGTATAATTGAGCACCTTCTGTTACCTCGCCATCATCAATTACACCATTATTATTGGCATCAACCCAAGTTGAAGGAGAATACACGACATTTCTGTTGTGCGTATTGTTTACTTTGTAAGTTTGGGTGTTTCCACCGGTGGTGAAACTTAAATCTAAATTCCAATCATTTATAGTGCTTCTAAAGCCAATAGTACCATTATAATCACTCAAATCACCTTCAAAAGTAGGTACATATCCATCATAACCTCCAGGATTAGTAGGATGATTACCTGGGAAAAAGTCTGCCAAATAAGGTATAGACTCAATAGTTCTCCAATATGGTGTTCTATAATTAGCGAAACTGTTCACCTTTTTATAAACATAAGCCGCATTAAAATAAAGTTCAGTTTGGTCACTCATATCCACGCCACCATTCACTAAAAATTTAGAAGCAGCGGTCTCAGGTGACCCATTGATGTTTCCAGCATCTGGACGACGACCTAAAAATTCGTTCACGAAAGCAAAATCAGCAGAAGTTCCTCCAGTAAAATCAGCGACTTCACCCGCTGCACTTACAGTACCTGGCCTATTCGCCAAATTGACTTTAGATAAATCGATAGTGTAGTTGATAAATCCTTTGTCATCACCAATTTGGCTTCCATTATTTACACTAAACCCTACCATTTCGCCATCACCTTCGGAGGTTATACCTGTCCTTAAAGTAGCAGAGCCACTATCCGTATCGTCTTTTAAGACAATGTTCATTACTCCGGCAATTGCATCCGAACCATACTGTGCGGAGGCACCATCACGTAAAATCTCTACGCGTTTGATGGCATCGGTAGGAATAGCTGAAATATCTGCTCCTGTTTCACCACGTCCTGGTGATGTTTGGGTATAAAGTAATGCACTTAAATTTTTACGTTTTCCATTAATCAGAATTAAGGTCCTGCTAGGCCCCATATTTCTGATTTCATAAGGATCTAGTAACGAAGTAGCATCATTAACCGGTGTTTGAACTGTGTTAAATGAAGGGATTCTGTACTGCAAAGCTTTATCAAATGTAGCTTGTCCTGTGCTGGCAAGATCTTTTGCTGGTAAAATATCTATAGGTAAAGGAGTATCAGCGCTACTCCTCGGGGCCGTACGACTACCTACTAGAACTACCTCATCCAATTCTTGCCCCTCAGCAAGCGATACATTGATTTGTGAACGTCCATTTACGGCTTCCTCTTTCGTATTATAGCCAACATAGCTAAATACTAATGTAGCATCGGCACGTACAGTAATTGAGAAATTGCCATCAAAATCTGAAGAAGTTCCATTGGAAGTTCCTTTTTCGATAATGTTCACTCCTGGAATACTCAAGCCATCGGAATCGGTCACTTTACCAGTTACCGTCTGCTGTGCAAAGACAGCAGTACAGCAAAAAATAAATGATACAATAAGAATAATTTTTTTCATAAAAGTTAAGATTAGTTAAACATATTGTAAAAATGGGAAAAATTTATGAAATAGTTAATATGTATCCACATTAAAATAGTTAAAACATTTTTTTTTAAGTCTATCTCACTAATATTCTGCACCATGATTTTGGACGTTTTTAATCTATTATTGTTATATATTTGCACTCGCAAAAAAAAAGTGTTCAGTGTTCAGTGTTCAGAATTTGTGGATTTATAATTACCTAATACCTAATACCTAATGCCTAATGCCTAATGCCTAATGCCTAATGCCTAATGCCTAATGCCTAAT
>JBBSLN010000165.1:0-5513 GCA_038255205.1 Flavobacteriales bacterium | reverse complement strand
TATAATGAATTCTTAAAAATCTTTGGTGAAGAAGGCAATCTCATTGTTCTTGGTATCAATGACTCTACTCTTTTTACAGTGGACAAGCTTAATGCCTGGAACAAACTTGCAGATGATTTAAAAGAATATCCCGAAGTTGAAACGGTTCTTTCCATAAAAGATCTACAAAAACTAGTAAAAAATACAGAGAAAGAAAAGTTCGAATTGGAACCTTTTATAAAAGATTCCATCCATTCAAAAACGCAAATTGATACGCTAGAACAAGAGTTATTTGAACAATATCCATTTTACGATAATTTTTTGTTCAATAAGAAGACCAAAACCATTCGCACAGCCATTTATCTCAAAAAAGAGATCGTCAATACGTCAGAACGAAAAGAGTTTGTATTAAATGATTTAGGACCAAAGATTGCGACATTTGAAGAACGTCAAAACATGGATGTTCGCGTGTCTGGAATGCCATATATTCGGACGCTAAATGCACAACTCATCGTTGATGAAATTGGCTGGTTTATTGGAGCTGCTTTATTTGTAACCTCATTCATTTTCTTCTTATTCTTTAGATCCTTCCGAGCGACTTTTATTTCTTTGATTGTAGTTTGCTTTGGGGTTATGTGGACCTTTGGAATTCTCGGACTGCTTAATTACGAAATTACGGTTCTTACCGCCCTGATTCCACCATTGATCATTGTCATCGGAATACCTAATTGTATTTTCCTTATCAATAAGTATCAGCATGAAGTTAAATTGCATGGTAACAAGGCTCTTTCATTGAAGCGCGTTATCACTAAAGTGGGGAATGCAACCTTGATGACCAACTTGACTACCGCTTCAGGTTTTGCAACATTCATACTGACTGAAAGTACGCTTCTCACGGAATTTGGTATTGTAGCATCTTTAAGCATCATCGGAATTTTTCTGCTCTGTGTACTGATTATTCCTATCATTTATAGTTATTTACCGCCGCCCAAAGAGCGTCATTTAGAACATTTAAATCGTCGTTGGATTGGTGGTTTCGTCAATTGGATTGAGCGCATGGTAAAGGAACGGCGGATTGCCATCTATTTTACATCCATCGCTGTTTTGGTGATTAGCATCATCGGAATTTTCCAGATTCGGATTTCTGGCAGCTTGATAGAAGACATGCCTAACAAAGCTGAATTCTTTCAGGACATTCGCTTCTTTGAACAAGAGTTCAGTGGTATTATGCCATTGGAATTTATGATAGACACCAAACGGAAAAAAGGCGTCATGAAATTGAGCACTTTAAAACGTATGGAAGAGCTTGAGGAAGTTATCGAAGAAATACCCGAACTATCGCGACCGATTTCAGTAGTAAGCCTTGTTAAATACTCTAAACAAGCCTATTACAACGGAAATCCTAAATACTATCAATTACCGACGAGCCAGGAGAATAGTTTTATACTGTCATACGCCAAAAATTCATCCTCTGAAGCCAACTTACTTCAGAATTTTGTCGATAGCACAGGTCAATATGCACGTATCACGACCTTTATGAAAGATATCGGTACCGATAAAATGGAACGTATCGAAGAAAATCTACAAACAAAAATCAACAAGGTATTTCCAGCTGAAAACTATAGCGTCATTATGACTGGTAAAGCTCTGGTATTTCAGAAAGGAACCACTTATTTAGTTAAGAATTTGGTGATTTCGCTTTCTTTGGCAATTTTCCTTATTGCCTTATTTATGGCCTATATGTTTCGCTCGCTACGGATGATTTTAGTCTCTTTAATTCCAAATCTGCTTCCATTAATTATCACCGCTGGACTTATGGGGTATTTGGGCGTTCCTATTAAGCCTTCAACCATTTTGGTCTTTAGTATTGCTTTCGGGATTTCTGTGGATGATACCATCCACTTTTTGGCCAAATATAGACAAGAGCTACATGCCAATCACTGGAAAATCAAAAAATCGGTATATGCCGCTCTACGAGAAACCGGCGTGAGTATGTTTTACACGTCCATCGTCTTGTTCTTCGGGTTTTCGGTGTTCACGATTTCCGATTTTGGTGGAACAGTCGCGCTAGGTGCTTTAGTTTCTGCCACTTTATTATTTGCCATGCTTTCCAATTTATTGCTCCTACCTTCCCTTCTATTGTCTTTGGAACGCCTAATTGCAAACGAGGAAGTCTTGAAAAAACCTTCCATCGATATCATTCCCGATGAAGATAACGAAGAAGAAAATTCCAATACTTAAAATCCCAAATTCCAATGGCAATCCAATTCATCTTGGAATTTGTATTTTGATTTTGTTTTTTAATCTTTGGTGCTTGAAAGCCCATAGGCTTTTTTTATCTTTGCACACTTAATTTTATAGAAATGACATCACAAACCATCGCTGATCTATTAAAGACCGAAGCAAAATCTCAAGATATAGAAATCAAAGGTTGGGTCCGAACCTTTCGAGCGAATCGTTTTATCGCTTTGAATGATGGTTCTACGCTACAAAATATTCAATGCGTTGTTGACTTTGAGAACATGGAGGAAGCCCTTTTGAAACGAATCTCAACGGGTGCTGCCTTACATATCAAAGGGCAATTGGTAGAAAGCCAAGGTAAAGGTCAGAGTGTTGAAATCGTTGTAACCTCTGTTCAGATTCTAGGAGATTCAGATCCCGAGACATTTCCTATTCAACCTAAAAAACATTCGTTCGAATTTTTGCGTGAAAACGCCCATTTGCGTACACGCACCAATACATTCAGTGCTGTGATGCGGCTGCGCTCGACTTTGTCATTTGCGATTCATAAATATTTCAACGATAACGGATTTTACTATATGCATACGCCCATCATCACCGGTAGCGATGCCGAAGGTGCAGGAGAAATGTTCCGAGTGAGTAATTTGGATGCTAAAAACCCACCTTTAAACGAAGATGGTTCAGTCGACTATAAAGAAGATTTCTTCGGAAAAGAAACGAACTTAACTGTTTCCGGTCAATTGGAAGCTGAAACCTTTGCGATGGCATTGGGTAAAGTCTATACGTTTGGACCAACTTTTAGAGCTGAAAATTCAAATACCTCTCGCCATTTGGCAGAATTCTGGATGATTGAACCAGAAGTTGCTTTTATGGATTTGGCTGGCAATATGGATTTGGCCGAAGATTTCATGAAGTCGGTGTTAAAATACGCTTTAGATCACAATCGTGAAGATTTGGAATTTTTGGAGCAACGTTTATTGGATGAAGAAAAAACAAAACCTCAAGCCGAGCGTTCAGAAATGAGCTTGATTGAAAAAATCAATTTTGTGGTCGATAATAACTTCAAACGTGTGAGTTACACAGAAGCAATTGACATTCTGAAAAATTCAAACCCTAACAAAAAGAAGCAATTCAAATACATCATTGAGGAATGGGGAGCGGATTTGCAAAGTGAGCACGAACGCTTTTTGGTTGAAAAACACTTTAAGCGTCCTGTGATTCTTTTTGATTATCCGGCGAACATTAAGGCATTTTATATGCGATTAAATGACAACACTGAACCTGGAAAAGAAACAGTGCGTGCCATGGACATCTTATTCCCCGGAATTGGTGAAATGGTTGGTGGGTCCCAACGTGAGGAACGTCTGGACGTTTTGAAAGAAAAAATGAAAGCGCTTGATATCAGTGAGGATGAATTATGGTGGTATCTCGATTTACGCAAATACGGAACCGCCGTCCATTCAGGTTTTGGACTTGGTTTTGAGCGTCTTGTGATGTTTGCAACAGGTATGGGCAACATACGTGATGTGATTCCCTATCCGAGAACGCCACAAAATGCGGAGTTTTAAACAGACCCGAATACTTAAATTAATTTGTTCTGTCTGGTCGAGCGGAGTCGAGGCCCTCATGTGTGAAGTTCTCAACTCCGCTCGAACCGACAGTAATTTTCAATAATAATTCACAAAACAATCTACATTTACAACATTTATAGATTGTTTTTTCTATTTTTAAAGTAATTCAAATTTAATCGATGCTTAAACAATATTTACAGTTCAAATTATCGCAAAAGTTGTCGCCGCAACAGATTCAATTGATGAAATTGATTCAGTTGCCGACACAAGCATTTGAACAACGTTTAAAGCAAGAAATGGAGGAAAATCCTGCGCTGGAAGGTGGCAAGGAAGAATCAGATGAATTTGAAGATAATTTTGATGAATTCGATAATTCTGATGATGACTATGACGATAATGAAACCATCGGTGAAGACATTAACGTCGATGAATATTTAAGTGATGATGAAGTTCCAGATTATCGCACACAAGTCAATAATTATAGTGCCGACGATGATGATAAGGACATCCCATTTGCAGCGGGAACCTCATTTACACAATATCTGACCAATCAATTAAATACATTTCGCCTTTCAGATGACGAGCGCGACATTGCTGAATTTTTAGTGGGAAGTGTAGATGAAAGTGGCTATATACGTCGAGCATTAATAGATATCGCTGATGATTTGGCGTTTACACAGAATATCTATACGGATGAAAAAAGCATCGAAAAAGTACTGCACATCGTCCATCAATTGGATCCTGCTGGTGTTGGAGCAAGGAACCTTCAAGAATGTTTGAGCATACAATTGCACCGACGCGAAAAAAACCCGGATGTTGAATTGGCCACTGAAATCATTGATAAAGCTTTCGACCAATTTACCAAAAAGCACTATAAAAAACTATTGCAAAAATTCGACATTACCGAAATGCAACTCAAGGATGCCATTGACGAAATCGAACACCTCAACCCAAAACCAGGTGGTTCTTATTCTGGCAATAACAGAATGGTCGAACATATCGTTCCTGATTTTGCGATTAAGATTATGGATGGCGAACTGGAATTGACCTTAAATGGCAGAAATGCTCCCGAATTGCACGTGTCCCGTGAATATACGAACATGATGAAAGGCTATAAGGAAGCCAAAGAGAAATCGAAATCGCAAAAAGATGCCGTCATGTTCATCAAACAAAAGCTGGATGCTGCCAAATGGTTTATCGAAGCCATCAAACAGCGGCAACAGACCTTATTTGTTACGATGAGCTCCATTATGCACTATCAAAAAGAATACTTTTTATCGGGTGATGAAACCAAGTTGAAGCCTATGATTCTTAAGGACATCGCTGACGAAATAGAGATGGATGTCTCAACGGTCTCACGTGTTGCCAATAGCAAATATGTCGATACTCCTTACGGTACCAAATTAATAAAGGAATTTTTCTCTGAATCTATGACCAACGATCAGGGTGAAGAGGTTTCAACTCGTGAAATCAAGAAGATTCTGGAACTGACAATCGCTGACGAAAACAAACGCAAACCTATGACGGATGATAAATTGGCAGCAATCCTTTTGGAAAAAGGCTATCCGATAGCTAGGCGAACCGTTGCGAAGTATCGAGAACAATTGGATATTCCTGTGGCACGCTTACGCAAGAAGATATGATAGACCGTATCCTCAAAAGTATCTCCTTTATCTTTCATCCCATTATCATGCCTTTGTTAGGCGTACTTTTTTATTTTTC
>JBBSLN010000164.1:0-5548 GCA_038255205.1 Flavobacteriales bacterium | reverse complement strand
TGGTTCCAATTCTTGGACAATGACATTGCATGGCAACATCGTCCCGATTTTGTCTTCGGCCACAAGAGCCTTATGCGCAAATGGCGGATTACACGCGCCCAAAATTTTATATTTCTTGAAATCTACATCAAGCTTTTTCTTGAGGGTTTCTTTGATATCTATTTCCGTGAGAATTCCAAAACCTTCTTCCTTTAATGCGTTAGTGACATTTTCAATCACCTCTTCAAAAGTTCCATTGACTGTTTTATTGAAATAATAGTTCATAATTTTTTAATTTTAGTGTTTAACGTTCGTTTTTGTTCTTCATCTTCTTCATCATTTCAGGATTTTTATCCATCATTTTCTGCATCATTTCTTCCATCATTTCAGGGTTATCATTCATCATTTGTATCATCTTTTCTTTAATTTCCTTTTTCATCATATCGTTTTTATGGATTTCATCCATCAGCATTTTACGACCCTTTTCACTCTCCATCATTTTATTGAGCATTTTGGATTGCATTTTCTCCTTCATTTCTGGGTTATCTTCCATCATCTTTTGCATATGGGATTGCATTTTTTCTTTCATTTCTGGATTTTTCTCCATCATCATTTTCATGTTTCCAGATTCCATCTGTTCCATATGAGCCTTCATCATTATCTTTTTGGCGGCTTCATTTTTTTGTGCCTCACTGATAAAAGTGCTAAACTGAATAGGGTTTGAAATAATTTCTTGATAAATGGCATTTCTATTTTGTTCAACCTGCAATGTTTCGGTGGCATTAAAGGTTGATTTGCAACTGACCATTGTTCCGACTAATCCAATAGCCATTAAAATCTTTACTGTTGTTGTTCTTAAATTTTTCATTTTTATTGATTTTAAATATTTATATAAAATTTTTTATTCTGAATCCTGGTTGTGTTTATTGGTTGTTAAAAACCATCTTTCTCCTGAAATGATAAGCGTCATAGCTATTATAGCCACAATAATGACTGTGATATCAGAGCTTGCTTTAATCCATAAAAAGGCACTTAAGACTATGACGTCTAAAAGTATTGCAGTTATGATTATGGCTGAATTGGCCTTAACCTCTTTTCTTAAGTTACGCAATATTCCCCATTGGATACCGATATCCATCACTAAATAAAATATGGCACCCAGAGAAGCAATACGACTTAAATCAAAAAATATAGTGAGTACAATTGCAATAACAGCAACGTACACCAGCATGTGCTTTTGGACATTCCCTGGCATACCAAAATGTTTGTGAGGAATAAGTTTCATATCCGTTAACATTGCTGTCATTCTTGATACGGCAAAAATGCTGGCTATAATTCCAGATATGGTCGCTACTATTGCTATACCAACAGTAAACCATAATCCATATTTACCAAAAGCTGGCTTGGAAGCTTCGGCCAATGAATAATCCTTTGCTGCTACAATTTCTGAAATAGTTAAATTAGAGGAAACCGCGAATGCCACTAATAGATAGATTACTGTACAGACTAAAAGAGAAATTATAATAGCCCGACCCACATTTTTATTTGGGTTTACAATTTCTCCACCGCTGTTTGTGATGGTAGTAAATCCTTTATAAGCCAAAATAGATAAAGCCAATGCTCCTAAATAATCTGTTATTGTATAATTTGTTGAATTATTCAACGAAATAGCCTCTTGGAAAGAGAATCCAGCAACCCATAGCGCACCTATGGCAAAAATAGCGATACCTCCAACCTTAATGATAGCCATTACTAATGATGACTTTCCAATAATGTTGTTTCCTGAAATATTAATTAGAAATGCTCCCACAATAAGAAGTACTCCTAATATGGGAACCCAAACACTATTGTTGCCTACATTAAAAAGCTGTAAAGTATAGGAACCAAAAGTTCGTGCTACCAGACTCTCATTGATAATCATTGAGAATGCCATTAATAAAGCACCCGATGCCGCGATAGTTCCCTTGCCATAGGCTTTGACCAAATACATCGCTATACCACCAGAAGATGGAAATGCATTTGACATTTTGATATAACCATAAGCACTAAATGCTGAAATTATCGCTCCCGCAATGAAGGCAAGTGGAAATAAATTGCCAGAGAGTTCAGCAACCTGACCCAATAAGGCAAAAATTCCCGCACCAATCATTACACCAGTACCTAATGCTACAGCTCCTATTAGTGATAGACTGTCCTTTTTATAGTTATTATCCATATTTAAAATCTTACTGATAGTCCACCACCTGCGCCGAAACGGTTATCGTAGCTTGCCATCAATGAAAAGTTTCGCGATAAAAAATATTCTATACCTGCATTCCATACGACTTCGTTTGCGAAATCATCTCCCACAGGAAGGTCATTGACCCATCCAAAATCCGCTTGATATTCATAGCTACCAAAAATGGCTGTTCTGGGAAAAATGAGTATTTCTCGGCTCAAGCCAATTTGAGGTCGCAGTTTATTATCGATACGCACATCGAGATTAAAGAGATAAGGTGTTAGATATCGAACTCCTACGATAGCCGTTGTTGAAATCTCGTCCAAACTATCCTCCATTTCATTTTCAATATTTACACCACCAAAAACCCTTAAATAATCGTGCAGATAGCGTTCATAGGTAACTTCAGCTTCCAGATTTTGATTCCAGCCATATTCTGCCATAATATTGAACTGGTTACGAATGTTTGAAGCAACAAAATTAAACTCTGTCATATGGGAAGCGGCATCCAACATCGACCACGAATAAAACATATCTGCTTCCTTTACCAATTTTGACACTGGAAATTCTTCCATTCGTGGGTCACGAGGCGTATCATAACTGATTACCCTTGCCATCCCACTCATCATGTGATAGAGAATGTGGCAATGAAAGAACCAATCACCATACTCATTCCCATAAAATTCTATCGTAATTTCCTGCATCGGCGGCACATTAACGGTATGCTTCAAGGGTGAATAGTCGCCGTTTTTATTGATGACCCTAAAAAAGTGTCCATGCAAGTGCATTGGGTGGTGCATCATTGTGAGGTTGTTTAATGTTATTCTTGTAACCTCTTTATGGTTGATTTTTATTTGGTCTGTTTCTGAAAGCGGTACACCGTTCATACTCCAGATGTAGCGATTCATATTTCCCGTAAGGTTCAACAGGATTTCCTTAACGGGAATATCTTCATCATAGCCTGTTTTTTCGGGCGACTTTAAGTAATCGTAATTATATTCTGAAAACATTTCCATTCCGCCCATCTGCATATCTTTCATATCAGAATTCTTCATTTTCATAGTATCCATGTCCATTTTCGAATCTTTGGGCATCTCCATGTTCATCTTCGAGTGGTCCATTTTTGCATGGTCCATTTTTTCATTCATGGTTGAATCTTTGGACTTCTCCATATTCAACTTCGAGTGGTTCATTTTGGAATGGTCCATTTTTTCCTTCATGGTCGAATCTTTGGACTTCTCCATGTTCATCTTCGAGTGGTCCATTTTGGAATGGTCCATCTTTTCCTTCATCGTTGAATCTTTAGGCATCTCCATTTTCTTATTTCCGTGATTCATTTCGTCGCCAGCCATATTCATTCCAGCCATCTGCATCCCATATTCTTCTTTCATTTCAAAACGCTCATCTTTTTTAGGCTGGAATTTCAGGGCGTGTGCACCCATCTTCATATCCATTTTTGCCATTTGCTGCATCATTTTGATTTTATCTGGTCTTGGGATTATTTCCGCAGGCAAAATATTACCAATACCTATATACGCCAAAGCAGTACCCGAACCGTCCTGTGCCATGGCTCGAAACTCAATTTTCCCTTCTTCTGGAACGGTTATAATAAAATCATAGGTTTCTGCAATGGCAATAAATGTCTTATTGCGTTTTATAGGCACGTCGTCCTTTCCGTCTGCGGCAATCAAGGTTGGGGTGTCGCCGCCAAATGTCATCCAAAATTGGGAAGAGGCTGAACCATTGATGATGCGCAACCGTATTTTTTCCCCTGGTTGAAATTCAGGATATTCTGCGACCTCTTTTCCATTGACCAAAAAGGCAGGGTAATAAATATCCGCAATATCCGCACCTTCCATACGCTGACGCCAGAAATCGAGCTGTGCACCAAAAGCTCCTCTTTCAATGACTCGGTTTAAAGGCGTGGAAGTGCCTTTTTTCATTTGATACCATTCATTGCCACGCTTTAAATTGCGAAGAACATTCACTGGCTTCTCATTGGTCCAGTCGGAAAGCATCAAAACCAAATCCTTATCATAATCCAAGGTTTTCTCTATTGGCTTAATAACGATGGAACCGAATACACCGCTCTGTTCCTGTAACATTGTATGGGAATGATACCAATAGGTACCGTTTTGTTTGATTGCGAATTCATATTTAAAGGTAGTTCCGGCCGCAATAGGTGGTGTTGTTAGATAAGGAACTCCATCATAAAAATTTGGTAAAATAATTCCGTGCCAATGGACAGATGTTTCTACGCTCATTTCATTTTTTACATAGATAACCGCATATTCACCTTCGGTAAATTCCAAGGTTGGTCCAGGAATGGTTCCGTTTACGGTCATTCCTCTAACTTCCTTTCCAGCCTTGTTGACCATTTCTTCCTTGATGGTCAGGGTGTATTCATGAACTGGTAGATTTTCATTATTTCCTTCCGTGGACTTCTCATAGATGCTTTGACCAAAAATGGTTTGGCATCCCATTATAAAAAGTAGAACTATGTATTTTAGATTATTCATTTTTAAATATTTATTATAAGTTCCTTTAATTTTTTAGAACTTATTAACTCATTAAACCAAAGTTTTAATTGGTTAAGTAATTGATGATAGCGGACTGCACGTAATAGTTTTTAATGGATTCTATTTGATTCATCTGAAATTTTAATTGCAGTTCCTGAATATCCAGTACATCATTGAAGTCAATCGTTCCTGTTTCATAATTCTTGATTAGAATTTCTTCTGCATTTTCGGCCCGTTCAAGATTTTTCTGTTGTGTGTTGAATTTTATTCGTGCTTGGTTTCTCTGTGATAGGGTTCTGGCTAAATCAGACTTCAACATATTCAACCGTTCATCTTTTTGGGATTGAATTTCCTGTTGGCGCAAATCGTTCTGTTTTGAAATGGATTTATAGCGATTGTTGAAAATGGGAATTGTCATTGAAACCATCGGCATCAAAATATCCTTACCATTGTCTATGGGATTCATATCCTGTCGCGCAGTTACCGGCAAATAATCGACACCAAAACCAAACATTGGCTGGGCTTCACGAAGATTGAGTAATTCCGATTGTGTAACCGATTCGTAGAGCTTGTCATATTTCAGCAATTCTGGATTTAACGAAAGTGCATCAAATGAAAACTCGATATCTTCGTTGGGCATTTCCAAAGTGTCAACCACCACTATATCGGTATCATAATCACGGTTCAACAAACTGTTCATAGCAGCCTGAACACCTTTTGACTGTTGCGTCAGCACTTCTTTTTCCTGTTGCAGTTCATTCTGTCGAATCTGTAATCGCAACACATCGACCGCAGATGCTTTCCCAACTTCCACTGAAGTAAGGGCAAGACG
>JBBSLN010000163.1:0-5553 GCA_038255205.1 Flavobacteriales bacterium | reverse complement strand
GCAAAGTCACAGATGAAAGGTTTTGGTGGCATGATGTCTTTTGAATTGGCAGACGGATTGGACGCTTTGCGATTTCAAAAAGAATTAAAATTGATTAAATCCTCTATGAGTTTGGCAGGAGTTGAGAGTACAGTGTTATCGCCTCACAAAACCTCACATGCATTATTGACACAAGAAGAGCGCAATGCTATAGGCGTCAGTGACAATCTGATTCGCTTTTCCGTAGGAATAGAATCCAAACGCGATTTAATCGATGACATCGAACAAGCCATTAAAAAGGTTTCGAGTTCAAAGGTTCAGGTTCAAGGTTAAATCACTTTAAATATAGGAACCAAATCAAAAATCGTTACTCGTTAATCATTACTCCTCATAATTAGAGGAAGACTCGAAGCATTCACATACGGCGTATAAAAGATAAGGCCAAGGAGAATCCAAACTAACTAATATAGAGCTGTTTGCATAAGAACAATATCCATAACACTAAGTATGATTTTGCCGCCTTAACCGATAATTGCGAGGCATTGAGTCAATTCGTATATACAAACGAATACCAAACACAAACAATTGATTTTTCCAATCCAAATGCCGTAAAGGCATTAAATACAGCCTTGCTATTTAGGCATTATAATATAAAATTTTGGGAGTTTCCAGATGAAAATTTATGTCCGCCTATTCCCGGCAGAGCAGATTATATGCATCATTTGAGTGATTTGTTACGACGCAGCCAACTGGAAAATGATTCTAAAATTTTAGACATTGGGACTGGTGCAACGTGTATATATCCTCTATTGGGACATGCAATTGGCAATTGGAAGTTTGTAGCGACTGATATAGAAATGGATTCACTTCAAACGGCACAGAAAATTATTAAAAAAAATAATTTGACAGCATATATTGAATTGCGATTGCAGAAAGATGAGTCACATATATTAAGTGGCATCATAAAACCATCTGATAAATACAGTGCGAGTATCTGTAATCCTCCTTTTTACAGAAGCGAGGAAGAATCTTTAGAAGCGACCAAAACAAAACTGAAAGGTTTGGGAAAACAAAATGATAAAGTCGTTAGGAATTTCAGCGGAACCTCAAAAGAGTTGAGTTACAAAGGTGGGGAGAAAGCATTTTTACATACCTATCTCTATGAAAGTACACAGTACAAAAAACAATGCTTTTGGTTTACAAGTTTGGTTTCGAATGTGAGCAATGTAAAATCAATGCAAACATCACTTGAAAAACTAGGCGCCACAGAGATTCAAGTGATTGATATGATTCAAGGAAATAAAATTAGTAGAGTAGTAGCCTGGACATTCTTGACCAAGGCAGAACAAAAGGAATGGAATACATAATAAGGAATAGATGAAGTTAGATATATTGGCATTTGGTTCTCATCCAGATGATGTAGAATTAGGTTGTTCCGCAACCATAGCAAAAGAAATACAAAACGGAAAAAAAGTTGGCATCATTGATTTGACGCAGGGCGAACTTGGAACACGGGGAACTGCCGAAACCAGAAAACAAGAAGCAAACGACGCAGCCAAAATATTAGGTGTGGAAGTAAGGGAAAACTTGAAATTTGCAGATGGATTTTTTATGAATGATAAGCAACATCAGCTGGAAGTCATTAAAATGATTCGCAAATACCAACCAGATATCGTATTGTGCAATACCATTGAAGATCGACATATCGACCATGAAAAAGGAAGCCAATTGGTAAGCGATGCGTGCTTTTTAAGCGGCCTGATGAAGATTGAAACAGAACTTGACGGTAAGTCACAGCAACAATGGCGACCAAAACAGGTGTATCATTTTATCCAATGGAAACACATTGAACCAGATTTTGTTGTGGATGTTACAGGATTTATGGATACGAAAATGAAAGCCGTATTAGCTTACAGTACTCAATTTTACGATCCAAAAAGTAAAATGCCCGCTACACCTATATCAAGTAAAAACTTTACGGATAGTGTAGACTATAGAGCAAGGGATTTAGGAAGAATCATAGGCGTGGAGCATGGTGAAGGTTTTACGGTGGAGCGTTATGTAGGAGTGGAGAGTTTGTTTGATTTGAAATAGGAGCCAAGAACAAAGACCGCTTCGCTCCAAGACATACGACTTAAGACTAATGGCTTTAAGAAGTATTTCTAGGAATTATATGTTGGTACAAAAGTGACACTTTTAACTCTATACACTAGGTTGAAAACATATTGAATTTAATCTTGGGGCTCAATACCAATAGGCCCGAGGTTTCGGGACGGTCTTTATTCTGGAGAAATAAATTTGATTAAAAAGTTTTGTAGAAAAACGGAAATAAATTACATTTGCACACGCATTTAAAAATGCAGCTACATGGTGGTTGTAGCTCAGTTGGTTAGAGCATCGGTTTGTGGTACCGAGGGTCGCCGGTTCGAGCCCGGTCTTCCACCCAGAATTCAAAGCTTCTCTTAACGGAGAGGCTTTTTTTGTGCTCTAAACTATGAATTGATTTATAAAAATAACAAAGGGAACAACAAATATAATTTTGTTAGTTCCCTTCGCTTTTCGTATTCCATGCCCAGAATTATCTGAACAGTACAATGAGTATAATCTCAGCCACATTGATCGGCACCCCAATACAATACTTAAATTTACAAAAAATTGTAATAGGTTGTTAATTATTAAGAATACATTAACACTTATTTAATATGGAACTTAAAAAGCCTTTCCATAAGTTATGAAAAGGCTTTTTGTTCAATCGGTATCGGATTGATGTTCATACCTAAATATGGATTGCAAGTTGAATATTCAATTAGACCTTTTAGAATTGAACTGTATGAAGAAGTCTTCCATGATTTATTGTATCCTTGCGTGAGTGATAGAAGCGATATCCTTTTTGTTGTTTTTTCAACAAAGAGATAAAGCGGATAGCACGACCACACTTTTTTGTGTGGGCACGTCCAAAATCTATTCAGTCGCTTTATCTACCACAATGCGTTTATCTCTGTTAGCCAATTCCCAAGCGGTATAGAATACTAAACGGGTTCTGTTTTCCAATAAATCATATTGTATTTTGTCTGGTGTATCGGTTGGTTTATGATAATCATCGTGAGTACCGTTAAAATAAAATATCACGGGAATGTTGTTTTTGGCAAAATTGTAATGGTCAGAACGATAGTAGTACCGATTAGGGTCGTTCTCATCATTATAGGTATAGTCCAAAGTAATGTTCATGTATTTTTTATTGACTTCTTCGGATATGTTATGAAGTTCGGCACTCAATTTGTCCGAACCTATCAAATAGACATAATTACGATTGGTCTCATGTTCCTTGTCAGTGCGGCCTATCATATCAATATTTAAGTCCACCATCGTGTTCTCAAGTGGGAAAATAGGGTTGATATCGGTATAAAAGCGAGATCCCAGCAATCCTTTTTCCTCTCCGGTGACATGTAGAAAAAGAATGGAACGTCTTGGACGATAGCCATCATCCATCGCTTTTTTGAAAGCTTGGGCAATTTCGATCATCGCAACAGTACCAGAGCCATCATCATCGGCACCATTGTATATTTCACCATTTTTGATGCCTTCGTGATCTAGATGTGCAGAAATGACAATTATTTCATCAGGGAATTCAGACCCTTTGATAAAGGCAGCGACATTTTCAGACATCAATTCTTGAGATCTGCTAACTACATCGACAGATACTTTAGCGGGAATCAGTTGTGGTTTGCTGACCTCGCTGATTTTTGGGAAAAGTGCTTTGCCAAAAGAGTTTCCGATAAGAAATGTAATCATTTCGGGCTTGTTATTTTGCAAGGAGATACGTCCATAAGCTCCAGAGTCGTCCAGTTGTTTGTAGTAAGGTGCATATCGACCGAACATCGCAGAGTCCATTAAGAATAGGGCTTTTGCACCTTTGTTCATGGCTGCATCCTGTTTTGAGCTCAGCGCTTGTCGACCATTGGACCATTTTGACCCTTTGGTTGTGCCGGTAATTGTATAGATACCGTCAGTATTTTTAGGCTCTCCTTCTTTAACTAGAACTATTTTGTCCTTCACATCAAGGTTGGTATAATCAGAGTAGGTCTCTGTATCGATACCGTAACCTACGTAAACAATATCATCCGCTGAATATTTTTGGCTGCTAGAAGATCCGTACGCAACGAAATCTTCATTTTTCATAAAGTTCTTTCCGTTGAGGGTCATTGTGACATCTGGTGATTTTTGCTTTTCCAATGGCACTTTCTGAAAATATTCATTATTTGGAAGCGCAGACGGAATGCCCATGCCTACATACTTCTCTTTCAAATATTCTACCGCCATTTTTTGACCTTTTTCGCCTGTCTCGCGACCTTCAAATTCATCAGAAGCGTAAGTGTAGAGCATCTCCTTTAATTCATCGGATGTAATGCTAGAAGCGTAGACCTTCGGGTCAATATTTTTTGTGAATTCTTTTTCAATTTCAACCGCTTTGGTAGTTGAATTATTACTGCCACAATTTAATAATACTAATGTGACACTTAAGTATAAAAGTGATTTTTTCATGAAATATTGCTGTCAATTATTATGGAATGCGATATTACAAAAAGTATATGATAAGTGTTTTCAGCCGAGCCACATTTAACACAATTTAACTTAATCAAACCTTTTCTGGATTCAATCGGTTTTCGCTATAGGCAATTTGCCATGCGGTCGTAAAAATGAGTTTGCTTCGTTTTTCTAATAGGGGATAGTTAAGTTTGTCTGCCGTATCAGTTGGTTGATGGTAATCTTTATGTTCTCCATTGAAGTAGAATATCACAGGGATGCCGTTTTGTGCGAAGTTATAATGATCTGAACGATAGTAATAGCGATTCGGTTCGTTTTCAGCGTTGTATTTATAGTCTAGATCTAAATGGATAAAATCATTATTGGCTTTTTCAGAAATATAATGGAGCTCTGTACTTATTCTATCAGAGCCTATGAGATAAATATAGTTTGGGTTATCCTTATGAAGATCATCAACCCGTCCTATCATATCGATATTGAGATTTGCGATGGTATTATTCAGAGCGAACACGGGATGCTCGATATAGTACCTGGAGCCATATAACCCTTCTTCTTCACCTGTTAGATGTAAAAACAAAATACTGCGTTTAGGCCCAAAACCTTGTTTTTCTGCAAGTTTAAATGCTTCGGCTATTTCCATAATTGCAGCAGTGCCTGAACCATTGTCATCAGCACCTGGATTAATTAAATCACCAGTAACCCCCAAATGATCGGAGTGCGCAGAAATAACCAATACTTCTTCAGGAAATTCTGAACCTTTAATATAGGCTAAAACGTTTTGTGAACTTTTAAGGTCATTTGTTAGAAAGGATTTTGGTATGTGTTGGTAGTAATTATCGTTTCCAAGTGGCGAGGCAATACCATGCGCTTCATAAAACTCTTTAATAAATTTACTGGCTCTATTGTGACCAAACTCTCCAGTTCTTCGTCCTTCGTTATCATTGGACGAAAGTTCATAGACTATAGATTTAAGTTCTTTTGCAGTAATCGTATTTGCAAATTCTTCGATTTTACTTTCCTGTTTGAACT
>JBBSLN010000162.1:0-5557 GCA_038255205.1 Flavobacteriales bacterium | reverse complement strand
TTTGCTACTCATTTATACCATTTTTCTAACCTTCGTTGCGATCAATTCGGGTGGATTAATCAAACCAATTCTGCTTTGGCTTATTTTGCTTGGGATATTTAGTATTGATTTCTGGATCATTTATTCCAAAATCCGTCGACCTTTTCCAGAGCGTGTCATTTCAAAATCAGTTTTATTCCCGAAAATCGGTTTTGAATTTTGGTTTCTGAAGCACTTAAGTTCGAAGCGACCGATACTTCTTTTGGGGGAAAAGTTTATTTCACTCCTGCTCCTCAATGGGTTCATTATATCCTTCGAATCAGGAAATTATGATTTGCGATGGATAGCTTTTGGATTACTGAGTGCTGCCTTTCTGCACTATCCTATTTGGCTGGAAAAAGTGAGATTTGAAACAGCCGAATTGTCCTGGTTTTTGAATCTGCCCAGATCGATGGCCTTGAAAACCCGCCAGCACTTAGTCAGTTTTATGATTCTTTTACTTCCCGAGTTGATTCTGATTGGACTAAAATTTAGTTCAATAGCCCAGCCATTAGATTCTCTGAATCTCAGTCTCTTTTATATTGCAATGAATTTCGGGCTGTACGGATTGGTGGTTTTTCAATCCGAAAACATCAATTGGACGAAGATTATGATCGGTGCATTTTTCCTGATT
This sequence comes from Flavobacteriales bacterium, assembly GCA_038255205.1. Taxonomy (GTDB): domain Bacteria; phylum Bacteroidota; class Bacteroidia; order Flavobacteriales; family Flavobacteriaceae; genus JBPOFM01. The sequence continues at coordinate 4,905 of JBBSLN010000162.1, read as the reverse complement.
TTCTTACTGATTCTATTCAGTATTCCTTTTTGGCTGATCGCATTATTGGGACTTGCGGCATTCTTTTTTCCTGTGAAAAGTTCCTATCGGATTTAGGAGAAAGGGATTCGAAATCTTCAGAATACTGAATTAATAGGATCATAAAATCAACTCATTTTTTCAATCCCCCTGCCCGCTATGAAAAGGGGGAGTCGCTTCAATTTAACCCAAAAATTAAATTATGATTCAAGCATATTTCTAAAAGCAAATCCCAAACTTAAGCAGAATCTAATTCCTCCTTGTCAAGGGGGTTAGGAGGATTTTCACCTATTCCAAAACGACGTAAATCGAATTAAAAATTCACCCACACTTACAAGCATCGCATTCCGTTTTGGTAGCGAAACCTTTTTGGGAACAACCGCTATATCCAACTTGCTCACACTTATTTTTACTTTCATCATAAAACCACCTATTAAAAGATGCTGAACAAACCTCATCTGTTGGAGGTGTTTCCTGACAAGTGTCAAGAGTGAGTTCACAGTCTTTTGTACAAGTGGTGAATAAAAATAGGATACTGAATAGAGCAGGTAGAATGATGGTTTTCCGTTTCATGATAATTAGAATGATTCAAATGTAAAAAACGAAAGAATAAGTCTGTGGTTTTAATTTACTAAAGAATCATTTAAATAAACCAGCTTCTGGAGACGCAGGATAACCATACCAAACTGGGAGTATGGGATAAAAGGAGCTTTGAGAAAACAAAAAAAAGGTCCAAGATTGAAGATAGTGCCTTGAACCCTATCTGATTTAATTCCCTGTCATAGCGATTCCATTTGCCCAATAAAATCACATTGATAAAAGTTGTAAATTAGAGATTATCAATTTAATAAACTTTGACATAGAATTGAATCAATCCAAAATTAACTAAGCATGCCATTATTTATGGACTTTCACAAAATCGATTCAGATGCCATTACTGAAGACGATATGTATAGAGCTCATCTGAGAGATGTGGCCGTTCAAAATAAGTACGGGTTGATTTACAGGAAGTATTATCTGAATCTTCATCACAAAACAGCATTTTGCCTAATGGAGAGCCCTGATAAAGAGGCATGTGTTAACAGTCATAGAGAGGCTCATGGCGTTGGGGCATGTAATATCATTGAGGTTTCCCGCGAGCACGAATTTATTCCCTATATGGGCGAGGGGGCTCAAAATGAACAGGATTTGGCATTAACCTTATCGGGCGAAATCGATAGCGGCTTTCGGACTATTATGCTGGTGGATTTTTTTGACCTTGTAGAAAGCCAAAAATTGATGGCTTCCAAAATTATCGACACTATTAAATGCCATAATGGAAGTGTTATTAAGGTTCCTAGTGAAAATTATATGGCATCATTTATCGATGCTCAGGATGCAATAACTTGTGCAGGGCAAATATCAGAGCAATTTGAATCTTCTGAACAAAATTTTCTGTACAGTTTAGCTTTGGCTACAGGAAAGCCTGTTGACGAGCATGGCACAAACATATTCGAAAAAACTAAAACCAAGGTAAGCGTTATGTCAACACTTGGTTGGCAAAAAGGGATATACATGGATTTAGAGACAAAAACTTCAGCTTATCGTGGTAAAGATGTCTCTAAAATCGATATGGAACGCATTACTGTTCTGGATCAGGCTGCTTACAGGGAATTCGAAAAATTGGAAAAAGTAGTATTAGAAAATTTAACTAATTCAGCTTTCAATAGTGATGACCTTAGCAAAGAATTAGGTCTAAGCAAGACTCAAGCCTATCGAAAGATATCTTCCCTAGTTGGGATGTCACCAAATAGGTTATTCTCTGAATTACGTTTGATACATGCCGCAAGAATTTTAAAATTAGGAGGTAAGACGGTTTCAGAAGTTGCCTATGATTCAGGTTTTAACAGTCCAACTTACTTTACAAGAGTATTTAGAAATAGATTTAAAGTACTTCCCACTTCAGTCAGCAAGTCTAAATTTAACTAGAGCCAAAGTTTATTTTTTAAATGTTGGATTGTTGAATTTGTTACAGGTTTTGGAACAAAACTTACATCTTAGATACTGAGATGCTTTTAGATTTACATTATTGTTTTAGCGCGTTATGAGAACCTTACTTCATAACAGCATCACAACTTTCTAAATAGTTTTTTTAATCAATTAAATGTAACATTATGAAAACCAAATTAGCAATTATAGTACTTATTGTTTGTGGATCATTTATTACGGGATGTATAAATGATGACAATGATAAAAAGCTAAACCCAGATCAAATTGACTTAATTAATACTGAATTCCCTGAAGAGGAACAAGAAGTGACTGAAACCTGGGATGCAATTGAAAAAAGCCTTAGAGATGGTGATATGGACAAGCTTATTTCCTTTCACGGCTATAGCCCAAAGTTTACCGAATATAAAAATGGTGAAGCAGTAAATGATGGTGAAGCAAATGAATCTTACGAGCGAACAGCTTTTGGTGCCGTAACCGAAGTAGTAAAGTTCGATACAAAAGATTTTAAAGTTGCCGTTTATGGAGATGTAGCTAATATGACTTTTCAGTCTGATTTTCATTTAAAATTTGGAGACAACCTAGTTGTAATTAATGAACAAACAACCTTATTATTTGTGAAGACAAAAAATGGATGGAAAATAGTTCACGAACATCATTCACCTTGGACACCATAATAAAAAAGTTAAAACACATGTATCAAAGATGAGGATTTCAAGATCATCGACTTTTGCCCAGAAAAGAGAATGAAGGAGCTCAATGAATTTATAGTAAACAAAATCGCTCAATAGTACACAAAATCGCTCATATGTAACCTAAAGAGATTATGGATATTCAATTTGAAAAATTGAGGGCACAAGTAGAGGGAAGAATCATTCTGCCAGAGGATTCCGAATACGATGAATCGAGAACCCTCTACAATGCAATGATTGACAAGCGACCTGCACTTTTTGTCAAATGTAAAAACAAGCATGATGTAGTAAAGGCCATTCATTTTGCCAAAGACAATAACTTAGAAGTATCTGTAAAAGCAGGAGGGCACAACGGTGCTGGTCTTGCTTTGGTGGATAACGGCTTGGTTATCGACCTTTGCGAAATGAAATCAATAAGAATAAATCCCAACGAAAAAATAGCGATTGTAGAACCTGGAAATACGCTCAGCGATATAGATAAAGCCACTCATGAGCATGGTTTGGCCCTACCCATCGGAGTGAATGGCTATACTGGTATTTCAGGCTTGACCCTTGGTGGTGGCTTAGGTTTTTTAACACGAAAAGCCGGTTTGACCATTGACCATTTAATAGAGGCTGAAGTGGTTTTAGCTTCAGGAGAAATTGTAATTGCAAAAGAGGATAGCAACCCTGATTTGTATTGGGCATTGCGTGGCGGAGGTGGCAACTTCGGTGTGGTCGTATCATTTACTTTTAATTTGATTCCCATAACCAATGTTTACGCAGGACCCATGTTGTGGCCAATAGAAAAAGCGAAAGAAGTGATGCACTTTTACGACAATTATACAAAAGATGCCTCACAGGATCTTTATGGTTTTTTTGCCTTTTTAGTTGTTCCAGACGTTGAGCCATTTCCGGAACATCTTCGTAAAAAAAATGTCTGTGGAATTATATGGTGCTATACAGGCTCTAGTGAAAACATTGAAGAAGTGTTTAATCCTATACGACAATTTGGACCTCCAATTCTCGACTTTGTTAGCGAAATGCCTGTACCAACTCTCAATAGCCTTTTCGATTGGCTTTATCCACCGGGATTACAATGGTATTGGAAAGGGCACTATGTGAATGAATTAACCGATAAATGCATAGTTGAAAATGTAAAATATGGTTCTGGTTTACCCACATCAAGGTCATCCATGCATTTATATCCTATCGACGGTAAAGCCCATGAAGTTCCACCAGCAGCTACATCCTGGGGTCATCGCGATATTCGATGGGTACAAGTTATTATTGGAGTTTCCGATGATCCTCAAGATAAGGTGGTAATTAGAAACTGGTCAAGAGATTATTATGACGCTATGATTCCACATAGTAGTGGAGGTGGTTATGTGAATTTCATGATGCAGGAAGGTGACGACCGAGTAAAAGAAAGTTATGGGTTGAATTTTGATAGACTCAGCAAAATAAAGAGAAAATATGACCCTGAAAATTTCTTTCATCTCAATCAGAATATCAAACCAGCTTATAAATAGGAAAGGAGCATATTGTTCATTCCTCAACTTTATGGCACAGTATTCCGGTATTTATAATAAGTATTGATTACTAAGGATACACATAATAAGAGATATTACTCTACGGAATTGTGCCTCTAGTTAAATTTCATCAGCACCTTGGCAAGCTCGGTGTCCGGAGATAGTGGTTCTTGAATTTTTAATTCGGCTATAAGTATGGTGTCCAAACCAAATGTATCAAGGCAATATCTCCTGGGTAAATCTCTCATTGACGGCACGTACTTCACTTGGGATTTATGTTTGGCTTTGTGTCAAGACAACACTATCAAATTCACACCACTCTACCGCTTCAGTGATGGGGAACGTCTCGAAGAGCACTGCAATGGATTTTAAGAAATTTCCTGGTAAAAGTCACCAACTATTTTTGACCACATTACTCATAAATCCAAAATCGTAAATCACCTCACATTTCCTTCAGCTCACTTACCACCTTTGTGATCGTTTGCTTCGCATCACCGAAAAGCATTAGGCAGTTTGGATAACCAAAAAGCTCATTTTCGATTCCTGCATAGCCTTTAGCCATACTTCGCTTACTCACGATCACCGTCTTGGCTTTATCCGCATTTAGAATTGGCATTCCGTAAATTGGACTTTCAGGATTGGTTCTCGCAGCAGGATTGACTACGTCATTTGCACCTACCACAAAAACTAGATCAGTA
>JBBSLN010000161.1:0-5610 GCA_038255205.1 Flavobacteriales bacterium | reverse complement strand
TGTCACCACACCAGAAATCTGGGAAAATATAAATTATACAGTCAATTCGGAGACAAAAGCTATCACAGAAGATAAAATTGGCTCCTTTACGCAAATGCCTTTGCGTTTGGCCTGGGCCATTACCATCCATAAAAGTCAGGGATTAACTTTTGAGAAGGCCATTATCGATGCCCAAGGTGCATTCGCACATGGACAAACTTATGTGGCGTTGAGTAGATGCAAATCTTTGGAAGGCTTGGTGTTGAAAAGTAAAATTAATTCCAATCAAATTATCAATGACCAACAAGTAACGTCATTTACCAAAAGAGCTGAAGAGCAACAACCCAATGAACAGGCTCTGCACACAGCAAGACTAACCTTTCAGCTCGATTCCATAAATGAGATTTTTGACTTTTACCAATTTCTATATCCCATCAATCGTTTGTTGGATATTTATTATAAAAATAGAAGTAGTATTCAAGGTAATGTCGATGCACCATTGATAGCAATGAAAGATGGCATCACTAATTTTATAAAAGTCAGTCACAGTTTTAATCTTCAATTGAAACTAATTTGTAATGAAGGAGCTTTACCCGAAACCAATTCTACTGTTCAGGAACGCTTTAAAAAAGCCAACTACTATTTCAAAACAAACTTGACATCAACTATCTTTGAACCTTTCAAAGCGCTAAACTATTCCACAGATAATAAATCTATCGAACAGGATATCGTTAAAAATTTGGACACTATCGATGAACTTTTGACTATCAAGCATTCCTATTTCAATGGATTCACGGAAAGCTTCACAACTCAAAGATTTTTAGAATTAAGAGCAAAATCAGTTTTTTTGACGAAAGACAAACCAAAAAAATCCAGAAAATCAGTTATCGATGGTACCTTAAATATTGAATTGTTCGAACTCTTGCGAGAATTAAGAAACGAGATTGCACACGAAAAAGACCTAATTCATTATCAAATATTTTCTCAAAAAGCATTGTATGAAATATGTGAAGTACTTCCTACCAACAAAAAACAATTATTGAATATTAATGGATTTGGCAAAACGCGTATTGACAAATATGGCGCTCAAATATTGAAAATCATTCATGAATATTGTGAAGAAAATGATATTGAATCGGATGATTCCATTGAATTTAAAAAAAAATAAACCAAAGAAAAAAGTTTTAAAGAATGAGTCCAGTAAAACCTCTTTAGAATTATTTCAATCAGGAAAATCGATATCAGAAATTGCTAAACTTAGAGAATTTACCGAAACTACAATTTTCGGGCATCTATCAAAATTTATTTCTTCTGGCGAAGTTGAAGTGACAGATTTAATTTCTGAAACGCATTACAAGGAATTGCTTGAAATCATTCCTAAACTTAAGTTTGAAAATCTATCCGATTTAGAACAGCAGCTTGATGATAAATATAGTTATAGCGAGATTAGACTGGTTTTGAATGACTTAAAAAGTACTAATCAACATTAGTTGAAAAAATCTAGTTCTAAAGACGGCCACAAATTGCACTAGATAAGAAACTTAAGCTTTTATCAAACTCCTCGAAATCACAATTTTCTGAATCTCCGATGTGCCCTCATAAATCTGCGTAATTTTTGCATCTCGCATCAAACGTTCTACATGGTATTCTTTCACAAAACCATTTCCACCATGAATCTGGACAGCTTCCACTGTATGCTGCATCGCAGTTTTTGAAGCAAATAATTTTGCCACAGCGCTTGAAACGTCATAATTGTTACCTTGGTCTTTATCCCATGCGGATTTCATCACCAAATGACGCGCTGCTTCGATATCTACATACATGTCAGCTAATTTAAACGCAATCGCCTGATGGTTGCAGATTTCCGTACCGAATGCTTTTCGTTCTTTGCTGTATTTCAATGACAATTCATAAGCCCCGGAAGCAATTCCTAAAGCTTGTGCGGCAATTCCAATTCGTCCACCAGAAAGCGTTTTCATTGCAAACCGAAATCCAGAACCGTCTTCACCAATTCTGTTTTCTTTAGGCACTTTTACATCATTGAATTGAAGCGTATGTGTATCACTTCCTCTGATTCCCAATTTATCCTCTTTTGGGCCAATGTCAAAACCTTCCATGCCTTTTTCAACAATAAATGCATTGATACCATGAGAACCCTTGTGTTTGTCAGTTTGGGCAATGACTAAATAGACATCAGCGCGTCCACCACTAGTAATCCAGTTTTTTGTACCGTTAATTAAAAAATGGTCGCCTTTATCGATTGCTGTTGTTCTCTGTGAAGTTGCATCGCTACCAGCTTCTGGTTCACTTAAACAAAAAGCGCCTACAAACTCACCAGTCGCCAATTTTGTTAAATACTTCTGCTTTTGCTCCTCAGAACCATAAGCTTCAAGACCATAACAAACTAAAGAATTGTTGACAGAAACAATAACTGAAGCAGAGGCATCAATTTTAGAGAGTTCCTCCATAATCAGCACATATGAAATCGTATCCAAACCACTTCCTCCATATTTTGGGTCTACCATAATCCCCATAAAGCCAAGATTAGCCATTTTTTTAACGAGTTCTTGCGGGAATTTTTGAGCGTTATCACGTTCGATGACACCAGGCAGTAATTCGGTTTGAGCAAAATCACGAGCTGCATCGCGAACCATGATATGTTCTTCTGTAAGATTAAAATCCATAATTTAATTTGAATATTGATTTAATAAAATGATTGCAAAGATAAGTCTTTAAGAACATTTTTTCGATTTGAATCCTTAATTTTACCACTATGTATAAAAATAACTACAACGTTATCGGTGTGATGTCAGGAACTTCTCTTGATGGCATCGATTTGGCTTATGTATCATTTTCATTTAATAAAAAATGGCAATTCAAAATTTTGGTGGCTGAAACCGTTGCTTACAGTGAAATATGGTTTCAGAAACTGAAAACTCTGGTGTCTTTAAAAAGAGAAAATTTAAACCTGTTGGATAACGATTATACAAAGTATCTGAGTGAAACTATTAACGAATTTATAGATAGGCATGGTTTAATAGACATCGACGCTGTGTGTTCTCATGGACATACGGCCTTACACCAACCTCAAAGTGGACTGACCTACCAAATGGGTAATTTGCCAAAAATAGCGTCGTTCATAAAGCAAAAAGTAGTGTGTGATTTTCGAGTTGAAGATGTCGAACTTGGGGGTCAAGGAGCACCATTAGTACCCATTGGCGACGAATTGCTATTTTCAGAATACGATTTTTGCCTGAATCTTGGCGGCTTCGCAAATATTTCAACCACTACAAAAAATGAAAGAATTGCATATGATATTTGCCCAGTCAATATTGTGTTGAATCATTATATGAGTCAATTGGATTTAGCCTTTGATAATAAGGGTCAAATGGCTTCTAAAGGAGAAATCAATCAAGATTTGCTGGAGCAATTAAATTCATTGGAATTTTATCAACAAAAGCCTCCCAAATCTTTAGGATTGGAATGGGTCAATAGTCTAATATTTCCACTTATCAATTCAAATGAGATGGCATTAGAAGATCTTTTAAGAACTTTCGTTGAACATATTTCAATTACTATTGCTAATGAAATCAACAAAAAAGAGAATGCTTTGGTTTTAGTGACAGGAGGAGGCACATATAATGATTTTCTGATGGAAAGGCTTACATTTCATTCAAATAATAGCATAGAAATTCCTGTCAGAAAAATAATTGAATACAAAGAGGCGTTGATTTTTGGTCTTATAGGAGTGCTGAAACTGCGAGGTGAAGTCAATTGTTTAAGAAGCGTTACCGGGGCTTCAAGAAATCATAGTTCAGGCAAAATATATTGTCCATAAAATTATTGCAAAATTGAACCTTTAGGATTTTTAGTTTTTTATATTTGTTACACAATAACCACCAATGAAAGATTTACTTCAAAAGTACGAAGACAAAGAACCCGAAATTATTTTTAACTGGAAAGACCCAGAAACAGAAGCTGAAGGTTGGACAGTCATCAATTCTTTGAGAGGCGGAGCCGCTGGTGGTGGCACACGAATGCGTAAAGGTCTTGACATGAATGAAGTGCTTTCGCTCGCAAAAACTATGGAAGTGAAATTTACTGTGTCTGGTCCAGCAATTGGAGGAGCCAAATCAGGTATAAATTTCGACCCTTATGATCCTCGAAAAAAAGGTGTTTTAGAGCGCTGGTATAACGTTGTCTCACCACTTTTGAAAAGTTATTATGGTACAGGAGGTGATTTGAATGTCGATGAAATACATGAAGTCATTCCCATTACTGAAGAGAGTGGTGTTTGGCATCCACAAGAAGGTGTTTTTGAGGGTCATTTTAAACCTACACAAGCTGATAAAATCAATCGTATTGGTCAACTTCGTTATGGAGTCATTAAAGTAATTGAAAACCCATTGTATTCTCCAGACGTGCGACGTAAATATACGGTTGCGGATATGATTACAGGTTATGGTGTTGCTGAAGCCGTCAGGCATTTTTATGATGTGCAATGCGAATCGGTAGTTGGTAAACGTGCAATTGTTCAAGGATTTGGTAATGTCGGTGCCGCCGCGGCTTTTTATTTAGCCCAAATGGGAGCCAAAGTTGTTGGAATCATAGATATCGCAGGTGGTTTAATTAATGAAGAGGGGTTCACGCTTGAAGAAATCACGGATTTATATCTTGAGAAAACCGGAAATAGCCTAGTAAGTGATAATCTTATTCCATTTGATATTATCAACGAAAAGATTTGGTCCTTGGAGACGGAGATTTTTGCGCCTTGCGCGGCATCAAGATTAATAACCAAAAAACAAATCAATCAAATGATAGATAGTGGTTTGGAAGTTATTTCTTGTGGAGCAAATGTTCCTTTTGCGGACAAAGAAATTTTCTTTGGACCTATAATGGAATATACAGACAATAAAATCAGTTTGATTCCCGATTTTATTTCCAATTGCGGCATGGCTCGGGTATTTGCCTATTTTATGGAACAAAAAGTTCAAATGACGGATGATGCTATTTTTAGCGATACATCTAACAGAATCAAACAAGCAATTAAACAAGTTTACAATAAAAACAAAAGTAAAACAGGTATAAGCGAAACCGCTTTCGAAATCGCATTAAGTCAGCTTATTTAATATCATATTTATGGAAACAGCAATTATTTTAGTATTTATTTTTGGTTATTTGGCCATAACATTGGAGCACAGCATTAAAATCGATAAGCTAATTCCGGCTTTAGTGATGATGGCTATCTGTTGGGCTTTGATAGCTTTAGGATTGGACGGTTTTTCAGAGTGGTTTGATTCTGCTAAACATGGTCTTGTTGAAGGGTTTTCATCCTTGCCAGTAGAAGATCAACTGAATAGTGCTGGTGAGGTGATCGAAAGAGGTAAGTTACATATTATGGAAGAAAGTTTGCTTCATCATCTTGGAAAAACAGCTGAGATATTGGTATTCTTGCTCGGCGCTATGACCATAGTAGAAATCATTGATTATTTCGATGGATTCTCTACAATTAAAGGTTTTATCAAGACTAAAAAGAAGACCAAAATATTATGGATATTTTCTATTTTAGCTTTTATATTGTCGGCAATAATCGATAACCTAACAGCAACTATTGTATTGATTTCTATTTTG
>JBBSLN010000160.1:0-5634 GCA_038255205.1 Flavobacteriales bacterium | reverse complement strand
GCATCAAATACATTGGCAGACGACAGAAAAATAATTTTACAATCATTCATAACCAAATACTCTGCGATATGATGATGCGCGATGGTCTGTGCATGAAAGTCACCTCGCAAAGCGGAAATGATAATAGAAGGTTTTACCGCTTCCAAAATCTCAAACACATCATCTTCCTCCGCATTATATTGAAAGAAATGTTTGTTCTTTTCAAGCGCATAATTTGGTTTGCAATAAGTTCCAAAGGTTTTAAAATAGGAACAGAGCTCTTTGTACAAAGCATTCCCAAGGAAACCACTGGCGCCTAATATGAGTATTCTATGTTTGTTTTCAGGAGTTAACATAACTAAATTTAAGTAGGTAAAATTTTAGAAAATGGACAGTTTAGTTTTGGTTGTAAATTGCTCCAGAGCTTGCATGCCCAATAAGGAATTCCCTTTTGGATTCAAGCCAGGCGACCATACGGTGATGGTAAAATGATTGGGCAATAATGCGACAATACCACCACCAACGCCACTTTTTCCTGGCAAGCCGACTTCAAAAGCAAACTCACCAGCTTCATCATAAAAGCCACAAGTCAGCATGATTGCATTGATACGCTTTGCTCTAGTTGCTGATAAATAATGAGTTCCTTGTGTGCAAATACCATGATTGGCAAACATGAATAATGCATTGGACAATTGCTCACAATTCATTTCGATTGAACATTGATGAAAGTAAAAGTCCAAAACAGCATCCACATCATTTTCTAGATTATGATAGGCTTTAAGTAGATTGGCAGCAGCAAAATTGTTATAGCCTGTCAATCGTTCAGATTCAGCAACTTTGTAATTGTAATTAATGGTTTGGTCGTTGGCTAAATCCCTGACATATTGCAAGAATTCTTTCTTCGGGTGCTTTAAATGAGACACCAAGACATCTGCAACAACCAGAGCACCAGCATTGATTAAAGGATTACGTGGAATACCATTCTCTAACTCCAATAAAGACAGATGATTAAACGGATTACCTGAAGGTTCCACATCCACACGATTCCAAATATTTTCGGAATAGAGTGGCAACGCCATGGCTAGGGTCAAAACTTTCGAAATACTTTGAATGGAGAAGCCTTTGTTCGAATTGCCAGTGGAGAAGGAGCGTCCATCCATATGTTTCAAATGAATACCAAAGAGTTGCGCATCGATATTAGATAACTCCGGAATGTAAGATGCCACCACGCCTCTGTTAACTTCGTTTTTTAAGTTGGCATGAATCTCATCAAGTACATTCTGAAAATCTATCATTCATTAGGCTTTATAAAATGGCAGTTTGACAACCGTTGCAGGAATCGCATTCTTACGTATTTGAATATTGATTTTGCTCCCAACTTCGGAAAGAATGGTAGGGACATAACCCAAACCAATACCTTTATTCAACATTGGTGACATCGTTCCAGACGTAACGACACCAATTGTTTTACCTTGGCCATCTACAATATCATACCCATGACGAGGAATGCCTCGTACGTCCAATTCAAACGCAACCAATTTACGCTCGGGACCGTGTTCTTTTTCAGATTTAAGCGCTTCGCTATTGGTAAACTCTTTTGTGAATTTAGTGACCCAACCCAATCCAGCTTCAATAGGTGAGGTGGTGTCATCGATATCATTTCCATAAAGACAATAACCCATTTCTAGTCTTAAGGTATCACGAGCAGCAAGTCCAATTGGTTTAATACCAAATTCAGCACCAGCTTCAAATACTGCATCCCATACCTGTTTCACTTCAGAATTTTTGCAGTAGATTTCAAAACCACCACTTCCAGTATAACCCGTTGCAGAAATAATGACGTGCTCAATACCTGCAAAATCAGCGACTACAAAATTATAAAAAGGAATCGCCGACAAATCATGACTCGACAAACTCTGCATTGCTTCGACCGCTTTTGGCCCTTGAATGGCAAGCAGTGAATAATTTTCACTCAAATCTTTCATTTCCGCACCCACATCATTTTTGGAAGAAATCCAATTCCAATCCTTTTCAATATTGCTCGCATTCACGACCAGTAAATACGTTTCTTCCTTGACTTTATAAATAATCAAATCATCCACAATGCCTCCAGTGTCATTTGGCAAACAACTGTATTGTGCCTTTCCAACAACTAATTTAGAGGCATCATTACTACTCACTTTCTGAATCAATTCCAACGCATGCGGACCTTCTATCAAAAATTCTCCCATATGAGACACATCAAAAACTCCCACACCGTTTCGAACGGTTTCATGTTCAGCTGTGACGCCTTCATATTGCACAGGCATATTATATCCGGCAAAAGGAACCATTTTTGCTCCAAGAGCTTCGTGAGTGAAGGATAAGGCAGTATTTTTCATGAGTATCTTATTTATGTTTTTAAAATGCTATTTCAGCAAGAAGCTATTCACATATTTAATACTGAAAACTGCGACTGCAACTGAAAACTTTATTCAGGAAATAACGTTGCAAAAGTATTGAAAATTATCTGTTTTCTTAAGGAATGATTTCGATTAAATATTTGTTAATTATCAGCTTTTATAGCTAAATACATGATAATATGTTTAATTTTCAATTCTTAAAAAATAGATACAATGAAAACGTTGATTACCCTAATCTTTACCTTCTTTCTTGTGAACACCTCTTTTTCCCAAAAAGGACTCCCAGAGGATTATTTAAGTGCCGAATTCCACAAAGAGCGTCGCGAAGCTTTTCGAAGTCAAATGCCACAAAATAGTGTGTCTGTTTTTTTTGCAAACCCAGAACGCAATCGGGCCAATGACGTCGACTATGTGTATCATCAAGACCCTAACTTCTATTATTTAACAGGCTACAAAGAACCGAATGCGGTTTTGGTTATTTTTTCTGAAAACCATACCAATGCAGAAGGTACATCATTCAGCGAAGTATTATTTGTCCAAGAGAGAAATGCCAGTAAAGAGCAGTGGACAGGTATCCGTTTGGGAATCGAAGGCGCAAAGCAACAATTAGGATTTGAGGTGGCATTCAATGGAAAGGACTTTAAGAATTCAGGAATTGATTATGCCAAATTTGATAAAGTATTGTTCAATAATTTCGAAAATGACTATCGTGATTCCAAGCGCGATGATGCCGATTTATACAGTCTGATAGAAACCTTTAAAGGGCAAGTGAAATACGATGAGATGCCTGTTGATAACGCTGTTAAGAACAGAGTTTATGAGCTCATTAAAACATCAGATGTTGAAAATAATACCAATGTTGTCGAACGAATTGAACAAGCCGTAACCTATTATCCGGAACTGAAAGATGACAAGGTTATTTCTGATTTTGTGAATGCCAAGGATGATAAATTGCGTATGGAATTGAAACAAAAAGTCATTAAAATCGAAGCAGAATCACCGAAAAACAATTTGGACACAAAAACTTTGTCAACTATCATGGCTGGATTGCGACAAGTCAAAACCCCAGAAGAAATGGTGCTGCTGAAGAAAGCAGTTCGCATTTCAGCGATGGGACAGCGAGAAGTCATGAAAGCGATGCATCCCGGAATGTCAGAAACTGAAGTGCAAGGCATTCATGAATATGTCTATAAAAAATATGGAAGTGAATATGAAGGCTATCCAAGTATTGTGGGAGCAGGGAACAATGGTTGTGTGCTTCATTATATCGAAAATACCAAGATGAAGTTAGAAAACGATTTGGTTTTGATGGATTTGGGTGCCGAATATCATGGTTATACAGCAGACGTTACACGAACCATTCCTGCAAATGGCAAATTTTCAACAGAACAAAAGGCTATTTACGATTTGGTTTACGAAGCACAAGAAGCAGGAATCAAAGCAACAGTCATCGGAAATACTTTACAAACACCAGATACCGAGGCACGAAAAGTCATTAATTCCGGATTGGTAAAATTGGGAATCGCCAAAAGTGAAGTAGATGCCCGCCAGTATTTCCCACATGGAACATCACATCATATTGGTCTAGATGTGCATGATCCAAGTTTAAGAGGACCTCTGGAGGTCGATATGGTCATCACAGTCGAGCCCGGTATCTATATTCCAGATGGCAGCGATTGCGATAAAAAATGGTGGGGAATTGCCGTACGCATCGAAGATGATATCTTGATTACCGAAAACGGCCCAGTCAACTTATCTGCTGAAGCACCAAGAAAATCTAGTGAGATTGAAGCCTTGATGAAGGAGAAAAGTGCATTGGATGATTTTGTATTACCTAAATTGGATTAGTAAAACCGTGACCTGCAAGGTTTCAAAAACCTTGTAGGTCTTCAAAAATAAACTTTATGGAAAATCAACCGATTATAATTGAAGAAACGTTAGACGCACAAATTTCAAAAGTTTGGAAAGCCATTTCAGATAAAAATGAAATGAAGCATTGGTATTTTGACCTTGAAGAATTTAAGCCCGAAGTGGGATTTAAATTTGAATTCTCTGGAGGGATGGATGACGGTAAAAACTATTTACATCTTTGTAAGGTAACCGCCGCAAAGCCAAACAAACTATTAAGTTATACTTGGAAATACAAAGGTTATGAAGGCGAATCGGAAGTAATTTTCGAACTGATCGATCAGGTTGATCAAACACTCTTAAAATTAACCCTTGAAGGATTGAACACCTTTCCAAACGATAATCCAGATTTTGCGGTGCATAATTTTGTACAAGGCTGGAACGAGATTATTCATAAATCTCTGAAGGAGTATTTGGAAAATTAATCAATTGTGTCGATTACCGATTACTTCAAAGCCTAAATTCGAGTTAAAAGCACCCATATGTTTTTAATTATTAGGTGATTATTGTATATTAAGTATATGGAAAATATATTAGTCGCAGGTGCGAATGGCACCACAGGAAAAAAGATAGTAAACTTATTAAAAGCATCACAATATTTCAATCCCATCGCAATGATTAGGGATGAAGACCAAGCGTCCCAATTCAAGGAAGATAATGTCGAATATGTGATTGCCGATTTAGAAAAGGATTTGGCGCATGCAGTTAAAAATATTGATAAAGTAGTTTTTGCAGCAGGTTCTGGTGGAAAGAAAGTTGTTGAAGTAGACCAAGAAGGGGCTAAACGCCTGATTGATGTGTCAAAAATGGCCAATGTCAAAAAGTTTGTGATGTTGAGTTCAATGGGAGCAGACCAACCTGAAAAAGCAGATGATTTAAAAGACTACTTAAAAGCGAAGCACAACGCTGACGAACATTTGAAATCAAGCGGACTGAATTATACAATCGTAAGACCAGGCGCTTTGACAAATGACAACGGAACAGGACGAATCAAATTGGATAAAAGTTTAAGCACACAAGGCGAGATAAGCCGAGCAGATGTTGCTGAAACTTTAGTTAGAACCTTAAACGATGATATTGCAAATAAAGCAACATTTGAGATTTTAAAAGGAGAGTCGCTTATTTCTGAAGCTTTAAATGAAAAAGATATGCAGCTAGCATAATAACAATAAATAAGAGAATAAAGGGAGTACAATTTATGTGCTCCTTTTTTTATGAAATGTCAATAATGAAAAGAGGGATACCAAGGCCCAAATACCTTCTAAAACAATAAAAGGCCAATAGTTCAATAGAACGGACGCCAAACAGGCCATTGTTGCACCAATGAAATTAAGTAGTATAAATG
>JBBSLN010000159.1:0-5652 GCA_038255205.1 Flavobacteriales bacterium | reverse complement strand
GTCTGTGTTGGTACATTGGGTGGCGATGTTGGTCACAAGCACACCGTAGTTCCCATCTTGCATTGCCTTCAGGCTCGGTCCAGTCACGCCGGGAAGTACCGTGCCGTCAAGGGTCCACTCAAATGTATAGTCCTCCATAGAAAGACCCGTGTCCAGTTCCGGTGGGTCGAGCACTTCGGTGCCGTTGGTGGCCACACAGAGAGTGTAGCTGTCGTCAAGACCGAAGATCGGCATTGGGTTCAAAATGATTTCAAAATTGCCCGTCGTATAACATCCAGAATTTTGATGCTCAACCCTAACATAAATAATTTGACCATCTGTTCCCTCATAGAATCCAGGGTTACCGATAGGTCTACTATCACTATCTGCATCAGTTTGACTTTCATGATAGGTAAGTACCAAATCTGAAGGATTTGATGCTGGCGCTAGAATTATCGAGGTATTTTGAGATAAATCAAACAAATTAGGTGGCCCTCCTTGATTGCATAAAAATAAGTCATTTGGTTCGGCACTTACTATTTCGGGAGCCATATCGATACATACTTCTTTAGTGTATACACAGCCAAAATCATCTACTACTCTATAGGTGTAGCAGTAAGTACCTGGTGTTGGTGGTTGAACTGTAATGGTATTTCCAGTTGTATTTATAATAGTAGCATCTGCATCCCACGCTTCACTCGTTATGACAGGCGTAAATGATAATTCTGGTGGTTGCAGACTAGGGTCAAACTCAATACTCCAAGCAAATATATAACCATTATCTTGAGCTAAGTTATCAACTACTTTTATTGTCCAATTTCCATTTAAAGGTGACCCTAAAAGACCTGCAAATGAATTAACAGAACTGTAATTTCCCGCAGGAACATAGGTATCTGTATAAGTACCTGGACCATTCTCCTTCGGGAACACACCACCAGGTAGTATGCCCCCAACCAAAGTTGGATTGGCATTTCCTGGCACAAAACAGTATTCATAACCGACACCTGGTTGTGTGTTTGAGCTAAAGTCAATAGCACCATCGGCCCATGGTATACCTAGATTAGCAGTTTCACCGCCGCTATTATGCATACGTACTGTTTGCCCATTAGGTGAAACAATATCGATAAATAAATCCGCGAGGAAGGAATGTTCCATAGTGATACAGATACTTGCCAACTGACTGATATCCGTCAACTTCTGTGAAGAATCATAACAATCAACGGAAACTGATGTTTCATAGGTTACCCCATTCCCATCTGGCAAAAATGTAACACCACTTACAGGAGGAGTACAATCGTTAATGAATTCTACAGGGTTAACAACTCCTTCGATGCTCGTTGTAGCGTCTTCGTAACATATGATTGGTTGCGAAGCTTGTGTTCCTGTAAAATCGGGTTCAGTAGATACTTGAATTACTTGCTTGATAAGATTACTATTACCACATCCGAGCGGTTTAGATGGCGATATGTTTGTGTCTCTTATATTAAGGTTCACAATATAAACTCCCGGAAGTGTATAAGAAAAAGTTGCTGTTTGACCTATAATGTTATTGCCATCACCTAAATCCCATTCATAGGTTGCTCCGGTACCGTCACTTGAAAAGTTACCACTTCCTGTAAGGGTTATTGGGTCATTTGGACATACTCTGATATACCCATCCCCATTTGGAGTAGGAGACGCACTATCTAGTTTTGCAATAATAGTTTGACAAGGCGTAAAGCAAGAAATTTCAGCTTCCCAACCAGTGATTGTTTGTGAAGCATCGGACACAAATTTTATAGTCAAACACCCAGTTGGATTCGCTGCTGTTGCACTTACAAACCCAGGCGAATTAGAAGGCCCTCCCGAGAAATTGCCAAAAAGACGTGCAGCTGTACTATCTCCGTTATATATGGAAAGTAAATCGGTGATTTGCGTGTTGAATACAGTAAAATTCAATTTAACTAACTGGCCAGGGTTTTCAGGACAGATGGTTAGAATGAAATTTTGATTACTGCCGTAATCTCCAGCGCTTCCGCCTGAATCGTAAAAATTTCCTGAACACCGTTTCACAGTTCCATCTTGCATCACTATGTCTTGAGGAACCGCACTATAAGAAATCAAAAGTGCGAATAAAAGTACTGTTTTTTTCATTATAAATTTCCTGAATTATCGATGTTGTGATTTCATGATGCTATACTAATCAGCATTATCAACTTTTTCATATATGCTCCAAATGAATAAAAACTAAAACTATAATTCAATAGATTAAAAACATCTTTATTAAAAGCAATATCTCTATAAATATCTGGACCATAATAATCAAATATTTGTACATCAGGAAGTAAAGTGCAGTCTTTAAAAACCTCATCAGGATTAGATTGCTGATAAACGATGCTATTTCTCAAAATATTCTTAATAACCTCGAGCCACAGCGGTTTACTTAAAACTAAGGACTCGACCTGGTCTCCCTACACTTCCATGATTTTTTCCAATCCGTCTGTCATTAATCCAGCATTAACATTCTCAATAAAAAAAACATTTCTCAAGGGTTGTTGCTTAATATGAGATTTTGATGTATTACTGTAAATGAAAATGCTTAAAGAAAACATGAAGCAAAACTAAAGAATTAATCTCATTACCATTACATTCAATTTTAAGCTGTGAAATTTAAGTTATTTTTAAAGAAAAAACGGTTATCTTGTTAATGAAATTAACGCTTTAACGCATCAAACATCTAACAGTTGAAATTTAAAAATCCCTACCTGCTGCGGAATATTTTTAATTATTATCTTTGCATTCTGTTTTACTCATGAAATCATTTATAGATTAATGAGTTCTGTCGCTACACGAAATAGATATGAAAGTGAAAAATAATATTAAAGATTTTGAATCATTAGGAGAAAATCATATTGGCACTTCCACGGATACGCCGATGCGCAAAGATGCCTTTAAATTATCGCAAGACGAGAAAATTGACATTATCAAAGACGATGTACGCCATATTATGGAAACATTGGGACTTGACCTTACCGACGACAGTTTAAATGGCACACCATTAAGAGTTGCCAAAATGTTTGTGAAAGAGCTTTTTGGAGGCTTAGATCCAAATAAGAAGCCGTCGGCATCGACTTTTGATAATAAGTACAAGTACGGCGAAATGTTAGTGGAAAAAAACATTACGCTGTATTCAACTTGTGAGCACCACTTATTGCCGATTGTTGGCAAGGCGCATGTCGCTTATATCTCTAACGGAACCGTTGTTGGACTTTCAAAAATGAACCGTATCGTGGATTATTTCGCGAAGCGTCCACAAGTTCAGGAACGTTTGACCATTCAAATTGTTAAAGAATTACAAGACGTTTTAAATACCGAGGATGTGGCCTGCATTATCGATGCTAAACATTTATGCGTCAATTCTAGAGGCATCAGAGATGTGGATTGTAGTACAGTGACTTCTGAATTTGGTGGAAAATTTAAAGAAAAAGAAATGAAACGCGAGTTTTTGGATTATATAAAATTGGAGACCACTTTTTAATGGTTGTGGAGTTTTATTGTTATGTTTCTATCTATGATTACACCATCTTCAATCTCTTTAATGAGTTGCTATTAAACACCTATTTCACAAAGTTCCACAAAGAATAACGTAAATTTCGTCAAAGAAATTTCTATTTTTATCTATTATTATATCGAAACAAACAATGCATCTATACAATCAACAAAAAATCAGCCTATACAACTCCTTGAGTGGAGAGAAGGAAACATTTAAGACCATTCATGAAGGTTATGTGGGTATGTATGTTTGCGGACCAACTGTTTACAGCAATGTGCATCTTGGAAATGTCAGGACATTTATGTCGTTTGATATGATTTTTCGCTATTTGAAACACTTGGGGTATAAAGTTCGCTTTGTAAGAAACATCACGGATGCTGGTCATTTAGAAAACGATGCTGATGTAGGTGAAGATAGAATTGCTAAAAAAGCACGACTGGAAGAAATCGAACCGATGGAAGTTGTACAACGCTACACAGTTGATTTTCACAATATATTGAATACGTTTAATTTTCTACCTCCAAGCATCGAACCTACGGCTACTGGTCATATCATAGAGCAAATAGAAATTATAAAAACCATACTTGATAAAGACTTGGCCTATGAGGTCAATGGCTCTGTTTATTTTGATGTTTTAAAATATAATGAAACTAAACAATATGGCATTTTGAGTAAACGAAATGTGGAAGATTTAATCCATAACACACGTGAACTCGAAGGTCAAAGTGACAAAAAAAATCCGCAAGATTTTGCGCTTTGGAAAAAAGCAGAACCTCAACACATCATGAGATGGCCTTCGCCTTGGAGTGACGGTTTTCCTGGTTGGCATCTTGAATGTACAGCAATGAGCACAAAGTATCTAGGTGAACATTTTGATATACATGGAGGCGGAATGGATTTGAAATTTCCGCATCATGAATGTGAAATTGCTCAAAGTGAAGCCTGCAATAATCAAGCACCTGTCAACTATTGGATGCATGCCAATATGCTCATCATGAATGGTAAAAAAATGGCCAAATCAACTGGAAATTTCATTTTGCCAACTGAAATTTTTTCTGGAGACAATGATCATATTACAAAAGCATTTTCTCCGAGTGTTGCTCGTTTCTTTATGCTGCAAGCACATTACAGAAGTGTTCTCGATTTTACCAATAATGGACTTTTAGCAAGTGAAAAAGGATTTTATCGTTTGATGGATGCCATTAATATTCTAGATGAGTTAAAAACTTCAACAACCTCAACATTCAATATTTCTGAATGGAAACAAGGTTGCTATGATGTAATGAATGATGATTTTAATTCGCCAATGGTGATTGCGAGTTTATTTGAAGCCGTCAAATTCATCAACCAAATAAAAGATGGAAGTGCAACCATCACTAAAGCGGATTTAGAGTTACTGAAAAATACCATATACAATTTCGCATTTGATATTCTAGGTTTAGTCAACGTCACAAAAGCGGCTGAATCAACCACAGATAAGTTAACTTCTGCAGTGGAATTGTTAATTCAATTGCGACAAGACGCACGAGCAAATAAAGATTTTGCCTTGTCTGATAAGATACGTGATGAATTAGCCTCTAAAGGTATTCAGTTGAATGATGGAAAGGAAGGAACAACGTTTAGTCTCTCCTAAATCCTCTCCATTAGAGAGGACTTTTATATGAAAAAAATCCTAACATATCCATTTTTACTGCTCATTAAGGTGTATCAATTATTTATTTCGCCCTTGACGCCTGCAAGTTGTCGATTTCAACCTACATGTTCCCAATATTCAAAGGAAGCACTAGAAAGATATGGCCTTTTCAGAGGTGGATGGCTAGCCATCAAGAGAATTTTTAGTTGTCATCCTTGGGGAAAATCGGGATTTGATCCTGTTCCGGAAAAGGATGACAACTAAAAATTTACCCATGCGCCAGCTCGCCCTTTCACTAAAAATGTACACCGTACATTTTCTTAACGCTCTGTCGCCTTAGGGAGGAAGTGGCTATGACCCTGTGCCTGACAAGACAGATTAATTTATATTAACCATAACACAAAGTCTTTTTCAAAATAGTATATTTACCAATCAAAAACTAGACTAAATGCACTTTCTTAAATTCGTTTGGGATCCCTCAAAAGGGATTGACATCCTTGGTTTCTTC
>JBBSLN010000158.1:0-5655 GCA_038255205.1 Flavobacteriales bacterium | reverse complement strand
GACCAGTCAATTTATCGACTTCTTCAACGGTTAAATCCATTTCTTTAACAGCATGAAATAAACTCATGATGCTGAAAATCCCGACTCTGTTTCCTATGAAAGCCGGTGTGTCTTTGGCAACAACTGAAGTTTTCCCAAGGAATTTTTCGCCGTATACATTCAAGAAATCCAAAACTTCTTGAGATGTTTTTGGACCAGGAATGATTTCGAATAATTTCAAATAACGCGCCGGATTGAAGAAATGAGTTCCACAGAAATGCTTCTGGAAATCTTCACTTCGACCTTCACTCATAAAATGGATAGGAATACCTGATGTATTTGAAGTAATTAAGGTGCCTGGAGTTCTGTGCTTTTCCAATTTCTCGAAGACTTGTTTTTTAATATCCAAACGCTCTACAACGACTTCCATAATCCAATCGACATCTTTCACTTTTGCGATATCATCCTCAAGATTTCCTGTCTCGATGCGACTTGCAAAGGATTGATGGTAAATAGGAGAGGGTTTCGATTTCAGAGAAGCTGTCAACGAATCATTAACGATTCGGTTTCTGACCACTTTGTCTTCTAACGTTAGGCCTTTTGCTTTTTCTGCATCTGTCAGTTCTCTAGGGACGATGTCAAGTAATAGGACATCCACGCCAATGTTGGCAAAATGACAGGCAATACCGCTTCCCATGATTCCGGAACCGATAATTGCTATTTTTTTAATTCTACGTGTACTCATATTATTTTGTAATAGGTTCTTTTTGGTTGTGTATTAATTTATTGGAAATCATATTATTGATGACGTCTGCAACTTCGTAAAAATGCTTCAGTTGCTCTTCCGTGACGCTGTCGCGAATTGTATCATTAAAAGTCAGTACTTTTTCTCTTGAATACGCTCTTTTTTCTCTTCCAAAATCCGTCAGGAAAATCAAGACACCACGTCCATCTTCAGGATTCGGGTGACGCTCTATCAAGCCACGCGTTTCCATCATTTTGAGGGTTCGAGATAAGCTTGTCGCTTCCATTCCCATTTTAGGCCCAAGTGAGGTTGATGGTGTTCCTTTATCAGGGTCAATACTCAATAATGCAAAACCTGTTGCCATCGTACTTTCAAATTTGGCTGCTTCCTCATTATACATCTTTGTAACTGCTAACCATGTGGTTCTCAATACATAATCGATGGTTTTGTCTTTCATTGCGTATGTTTAGTAAAGTCAAATATACAAAAATATATTATGCATGCATAATATATTTATATTAAATTTTTATATGATTTACAATTTGACATTGCTTAAACTTTACAAATCCAAGACATCTTTTCGAGATTTGATTTCGAGTTTATTAAGAATATTGCTTACGTGAGATTTAACAGTGCTGATACCGATATTGTGTTCTTCTGAAATTTCTTTATTCGATTTGCCTTGTTGCAGTAAGGAAAGAATTTTACGCTCTTGAACACTTAAGGTTGTTAGAAGATTCGATTTTCTGTTCTTTTGTTCTCTGTAAAAATAATTAATACTTAACCCGCTGATAAACGCTAAGAGTATCATTGAATAATAAAAGACATTAGAACCAACTTGTTTTTTTCTCTTGGGAATGGTTTCTCTAAATGTTTTGAAATAAGCGGAATCTTCATTCTGCCATTTGTCTAAAAAGTTTTGATAGAATTCAAGATTTGTAGAGACATTCGTTTCAAATTTACTCTTCTTTAGTGCGTATAGAGCTACTAACGGGTAAGAACAGGTGTCGGCAATTTGCCTTATTTGTTCATTAAATGCTTTTTCTACAAAATCTGATTTTATCCGAGATTCATTAAAATTTGTACTATCAATATAATTAGTGATGGCATCGATTTTTCTAATAATTAGATTTTGCTTACTACTGTTTATTTCAATGGAATTGATGGTGCTAATATTATTGATGGAAATTTTTGAATATTTATTGGCGATAATGAAAAAATGATTTTCGTCTTTTCCACCAATTATGATAGAAGCTGGAGAAGAATCTTTTTTAGACACATGAATGCGATATAAATTGTCCTCTGAAGGGAGATAATTTGTGTCGAAAGAAAAATGTCCAGTGCTGTCGATATTTGTTTCAGCAATAATCATGCTTTTGGACATGGTATACATTTTTCCAAAATCTGGAATATGAGATAAATAGATTTTATCATTCCAAATACTATCTAAATTAATGATTCCTTCAATCTTACCAGTTTTTCCTGAATCGTTTTGAGAATACCCAACGTTACCGCAAAGTATTAATAAAACAATAATATTCATTTTTAGCATTTTGATGATATGAGCTGATTTTATTATAAATTTATGGATTGCTATCGTTCATCAAAGAGCGGGAAGATATTTTGATGTTGCCAATCGCTTCCTTCGGAATGATTTTTATAATCCATTTGCCAGAAGTTGGGCTATTGACGTATTTTTGAATCTGACCAGATACAAATTCTCCAAGACTATCTTTATATTGGGTGTACTCCTTTTTTACCTTGTCAGTGGTGGGTAATTGGCTTTCGACAGTGAATTCTCCCAATTTCTCCTTTTTGGGATTATAAATTTCTATTGTTAAACTTCCATATTGAACATTAGAAACAATTTCGACAAAAAGACTTGAAGTGTTTTGTTGAACATTTAAGCTAATATTTTTAACTTCTGAATCTGAAGTAAACATATTTACATTTCTTACAAGGTCAAAGGTTGTTTCTTGTGCAAATGCATTAATTGTTAGAATTGTGAACAATAAAGTGGCAAGTGTGATTTTTGATAGATTTTTCATTTTAAAATGATTTAGATTATTGATTGAACAAATCTATTTTTAAAATAATCCAATGAAAAATTTTTAAGGTTGAAAAGAGTATGAAAAAAGTCTAATTAAAGATATCTATTTATAAATCTTATCATACAACTCCTGATACATTCCTTTAATGATGTCACGTTTCATTTTCATGGTTGGTGTCAATTGTCCATCATCAACGCTCCATACGTCAGCTGTGAGTTCAAAACGTTTGATCTGTTCCCAGTTGCCAAAATGTTTGTTGCAAGCATTGACCTCTTTTTGGATACGGTCTATAATTTCTTGAGAGGAGGCAATCTCGGCATTTGAGGTACCAATGTTTTTCTTTTTTCGTTGAATCCAATCTTTAATGAATTCAAAGTTCGGTTGTATTATGGCAGCGGGCATTTTTTCACCTTCACCAACAACCATAATCTGTTCGATAAATCGGGATTGTTTCAAATCATTTTCAAGTAGGGTAGGAATGACATATTTACCTCCGGAGGTTTTGAACATTTCCTTTTTACGACCGGTGATTTTAAGAAATCCATCGGAATCAATTTCGCCTTTATCACCAGTATGAAAATAATCGCCAGTCATGACTTCGGCTGTTTTTTCCGGGTCTTTAAAGTAACCTAACATCACATTGGGACCTTTGACGAGTATTTCGCCATCTTCTGCTATTTTTACTTCCACATTTCTGATGGGTTTTCCAACACAACCTACCTTAAAATGTTGGTCAGCATACATGCCTACCGATACTACTGGAGAGGTTTCTGTAAGTCCATAACCTTCCATAACCTGCATTCCGGCTGCACAAAAAATTCTAGTCAGTCGTGCTTGCAGTGGTGCGCTTCCAGATACCATCGTATGTAAGTCGCCGCCAAGCGCGTCTTTCCATTTACTGAAAATCAATTTTCGAGCGATACCAAGTTGGAATTCATACCAACTACCATTTTGTCCATACGGTTCCCATTTTTCGCCAAGCCTAACAGCCCAAAAGAATAAACTTTTTTTAATGCCAGATAAAGTTTCGGCTTTTGCGTAAATCTTATCATATACTTTTTCCAGAAGACGCGGGACGACACTCATTAAATGCGGATGCACTTCTTTTGCGTTTTCGCCAATTTTATCAATGCCTTCGGCAAAATAGATACTTGTTCCGGAATATTGGTAGATATAAATAAGGACGCGCTCAAAAATGTGACAGATGGGAAGGAAACTCAAAACACGTGTTTCGCCTTCGGTTAGGGGCAATCTTGGTACGCTATCGAGTGAATTACTTGTGATGTTCCAATGCGATAACATAACACCTTTTGGTTTTCCTGTGGTTCCGGACGTGTAGATGATGGTCGCCAGGTCATCAGGTTTTACATCCTTCTTTCTATCTTCTAAGGTCTGCTGATTGCTTTCATCAAAGCCCATTTCGAACAATTCGGAATAATGTTTGCAACCTTCTATTTCGTCAAAGGAATATACTTCTTTCACTTTGGTGTTGGCCATCACCTTGCGAACTTTTGCCAATACTTCTATATCCGAAACAAAACAATAAATAGATTCGCTATGATTTAAAACATATTCATAGTCATCTGCCGAGATTGTAGGATAGATGGGAATATTTTGCGCTCCAGTTTGAAGGATGCCGATATCCATAATATTCCATTCCGTCCTATTTGCTGACGAAATGAGAGCGATTTTATCATTTTTTTCAATGCCCATACGAAGTAAGGCGCGGCTAATCGCATTTGCTTTGTTAATATACTCTTGCGTGGAGGTTTTTACCCACTTACCATTGGTTTTTGTCACCAAACAGGCATCATTGGGTTTATGTTTTAATTGATAATAAGGAAAATCGAAAAGTCTTGTTACGTCTGTCATGGGAAATTGTGGTTATAGCTATGCAAAATAATCATTTAAATAGGATTTGCAAATAAGTGCATAAAAAAAGGTGATTTTGATAATCTTAGGCCTTGTTTTTTATGAATCATAGATTTGCATTTTTTAAATCCAATTACTATCATTGGCAAAAGCTTTCAGCTATTGTAAAAGTCGAAAGTGCTATCTCTACAGATAGATGTTGCAAGTATTATTTAGAAATTTGGTTTTTCATGATTACCAAATGAATCTGTAGTATAACAGCAATCCAGATAGATACCGCAATTGGACATGCGTATTTTAAGGATATAGGCATTTTCTTCGATGTTTTTTTCATCTTCCTCCGATGATAAAAAGACCTCCTCAAGGCTTTGATTGTTCAAACCTTCACATAGAGCAGTTAACGTGATTTTCGTTAAGGTGATGTTTAAATGTTCCAAGTTTTGAATTTGCTTGAAGTAGGGATGCTAGCTTTGGTCACCCTATAATGTTTTCTTAAAGTGAGTTCTTTGACTAACTGAATCTTCCTGATGTGGCCCACCCCTGCATCTGTTACCAAAGTTGCTTTTAAATTAATTTTAGGGATCACATTTACTTGCTGGGTTAGTTATAATAAATAATCATCATCGTCTGTCATATCTATAGAGTAAGTTCTGACATTTCTTTGGGAATGTTCTTTAACTTTTCTATTCGAAAATGGCGTTGCCAGAATTTTTTTTCTTCCTTGGAGAGTTTCATATTTATTTTAGAATAATTGCTTCTGATTCAATAAAATTTTTAAACTTAAGAGATGAGGCTTTTAATATTAAAACTGCTTATCAGATCATGAAATATTCTAAATCTAGCGGTTCTGTAGTGTCACTAACCGCGAAATAAATCCATCCTTTTTATTGAAACTCGATTTTATTTTGAAAGTAAATATTGACTAATTCTTCGGCTTAAGAATGTATGATGTCCATTCCTATAACAGAATTTGCTGCTCTATATCCAACGTATTTAATAAAGCATATT
>JBBSLN010000157.1:0-5661 GCA_038255205.1 Flavobacteriales bacterium | reverse complement strand
TAAATTAATCTGTTAAAAGTGGTTTGATTTTTGTACTTTTCAAATCACAATGAAACAACTCTTTATTGCACTACTATTCTTTTCTGCGTCTCTTTTTTCTCAAGAGTCGGTTGATGCTCATTTGACGAAATCAACCGAGATTTCATTGCAGTCAATCGTTGGTATTGATAATTTCGGAATTATTTATCTCATAAATGATAATGTCTTCCATAAAATTGATAAGGAAAAAGACGTCACTTATAGCAATGTGCAACTTGGAAATATAACCTCCGCCAATGCGTTTAATTCTCTTAAAATCAATCTATTTTATAAAAATTTCAATACGATTATCATTTTAGATAATCGACTTGCCGAAGTTTATAAAATCGATTTTAATACCATCCAACCCTATAAGAATGTTTCACATGTCTCAACGGGTTACGATAATACACTTTGGATTTTTAACATAGACTTGCAGCAACTGGAGCTTTTTGATTACAAGGCAAATAATGTTAGGGTGGTAACGATGCCAGTTCAATCGAATGTTTTGGATATACAGAGCAATTTCAACTTTTGTTGGCTGTTGACGGAGCAGCACCTTTATAAATACAATTATTTTGGTAGCATAATCACTAAAATTCCAAATGATGGCATCACAAAAATTGCTGAAGACAATGGAAATTTGGTCATTAAACAAAATGGAAAACTACTTTATGTGCCAAAGGATTCTGAAACATTTCTTCCCATTCCACTCAACGAATTGTTAATAAATCAGTTTTTGGTAACCAATGAAACCTTGTATATTTACGATTCCAAAAAACTACATCAATACCAATTAAAAATCAAGTAAACTATGCACGTTGCAATTGCAGGAAACATTGGCGCAGGAAAGACCACTTTGACTAAATTATTGGCCAAGCATTACAAATGGGAACCGCAATTAGAGGACGTAGTTGACAATCCATATCTCGATGATTTTTATAATCAAATGGAGCGTTGGTCATTCAATTTACAGGTCTATTTCTTGAACAGTCGCTTTCGTCAGGTTTTGCAGATTCACCAAAGCGGGAAAGAAATCATTCAAGATAGAACCATCTATGAAGACGCACATATTTTTGCGCCCAATCTTCATGCCATGGGTTTGATGACCAATCGTGATTTCGAGAATTATCGCTCCCTGTTTGATTTGATGGAATCATTGGTCAAAGGGCCAGATTTGTTGATTTACTTGAGGAGTTCTATTCCGAATTTGGTAAGCCAAATCCATAAGCGAGGTCGTGAATATGAAAACAGCATCAGCATTGATTATTTAAGCAGATTGAACGAACGCTACGAAGCATGGGTTCATGGCTACGACAAAGGAAATTTACTGATAATTGATGTTGATACTGTCGATTTTGTAAGCAAACCTGAAGATTTGGGCTTTGTCATTAATAAGATTGATGCAGAGATTAATGGGTTGTTTTAATACCTTATCATTTTCCTAACATTATTTCATTTTGAATTGTTTAATTTGGCCGTTCCCGTCCCTATAGCTATCGGGATTTCCAAAAAGAAGTAATTCCGATCTCCCCAAAGGAAAGTAATTAATTTGAAAGATTAAAAAATACGCATGGCTTCATTATACAACAACAAATACTATCATCGCGATTTATCTTGGCTGCGTTTTAACCATCGCGTGCTTCAGGAAGTTGCCGACAAGCGGAATCCATTATATGAACGCATCAAGTTCATGGCGATTTTTTCTTCTAATTTAGATGAATTTTTCCGGGTACGTGTTTCCGATATCCGTCAGATAAAGGAACTGGACAAACCACTTCGTAAAAAATTGAATACCAAACCGAATGCGCTTTTAAGGGAGCTCAAAGTCCAGGTAAACAACCTTCAAGAAGAATTTGGTGCTATTTTTCAAAATCAAATCATTCCAGATTTAGAAGCAGAAGGCATTCATTTGATTAAATACAAGGATTTTTCCAAATCACAGAAAAAAATCGCTGAAGATTATTTTGAAAAAGAATTAAAAGGCAAGATTGATCTGGATGCCACCTATTTTTCGACCAAAGATTCTGTCTTTGTGGAAAATGAAACTTCCTATATCACCACTTGCATTTCAAAGGATAAATTTCAGGTGGTACAGATTCCGAAGGACGAGCCGCGTTTCTTTGTGTTCCCATCAAAGAATGACACCTTTTACATCACATTTATTGATGATATAATTAAGTATAATTTATACCGCATCCAATCGGATTTAAATCTTTCCTATTATGCGATAAAAATTTCCCGTGATGCCGAATTGTATATCGAAGATGAGTTTTCTGGCAATTTGATGGAAAAAATCAAAGAATCACTTCCTAATCGAGAGATTGGACAAGCGACTCGGATCTTGATTGACCAACGCATGCCCCAGAATTTTCAGAATGTCTTGAAAAAAGCTCTGGACATCACGCATACTGATATTGTATTGGGAGGTACCTATCATAATTTCAAGGATTTTTTCAAGTTTCCAAATCCCACAAAGAAAGATCTTTATTTTGAAGAGTTGCCACCAATGGAACATCCTGTCGTTAAGAATTTTGACTCGATGTTTACTGCCATTGATACGAAAGACCAATTGATGCATTTTCCATATCAGTCTTTTGAGCCCGTCATAAAATTGGTGGAAGAAGCTGCCATAGATCCAACAGTGAAGGTCATAAAAATGACCATGTATCGTCTGGCTGAAGAATCCCGATTGAACTCGGCCATTGCCAAAGCTGCCAAAAACGGAAAGAAAGTTGTAGTGTTTATAGAAGTCAAAGCCAGATTTGATGAGCAAAACAATTTAAAATGGGGAGAAATTTTCAAGGAAAATGGCGCTGAAGTTCTGTACAGTTATCCGGGTATTAAAGTGCACTCCAAAATACTATATATAGAGCGTGAAGTTGATGAAGAAATTAATCGCTACGGCTACATCGGTACGGGAAATTTCAACGAAAAAACGGCGACACTTTATACAGATTTTGGGTTGATGACCAATAACAAAAAAATCACACAAGAACTCAACAAGGTGTTTTTGGTCTTGGAAGGTATTTTTATTGTACCAAAAGCAAAGAAATTATTGGTATCACCATTTACGATGCGTTATCAATTTGTGAGCTTGGTGGAGAATGAAATTCTTTTGGCACAAGCCGGAAAAGAGGCCTCCATTATCTTGAAAATGAATAGTCTTGAGGATAAAAGCATGATTAAATTGCTTTATGAAGCGAGCCAAAAAGGGGTTAAGATTCGGTTGTTGATTCGTGGAATGTGCAGTTTGGTGCCTGGGATCAAGGGCCAAAGTGAAAACATTTATGTCACAAGTATTCTAGACCGTTTCCTGGAACATGGCCGTATCTATATCTTTGGCAATGGCGGTGAAGAGAAAATGTACATTGGTTCAGCCGATTGGATGACCCGAAATTTGAGCCACCGTATCGAAGTGGTGACACCGATTCTTGACCCAGACCATTTTAAGACCATTCACGACGTCATTGATATTCAACTGGCGGATAATGTGAAAGCACGTATCATAGATGCGAAACAAAAGAACGTCTATGTGAAAAATGATGAGCCCGAAGTGCGTTCGCAGTATGTTACTTATGAGTATTTTAAGAATTTGAAATAATGTGATGGAGCGCTGCAGATGCGGATTTGGGATGTTTGGTGCTGATTTTTTTGACACGAATTACACGAATTTTCACGAAAAATATATTTTGTCAGACCTTTCAGGTTTGCAAAACCTGAAAGGTCTTTCCAGCCATCTACACCAGCATACAGCATAAGACCTCACTGGTTTTCAAAACCTGTGAGGTCTTTCCACTTTACGCAATGAACCCATTCTCACGCGCATGCTCCATAGCTTGTTTGCTACTTTCAACAAGTAAAACTGGCGTAGTCTTGTAATTTTCATAAATTCCTTTCACGCGAAGCATTTTCTTTTTGTGCTTCACACTTCTCAAATAAATGGCAAGAATTCTTTCTGGATAAGCTTCGGCAATCTCGAGATAAATATCCGCGTCGTGTTCGCCACTGTCTCCTATTAAAATCAATTTTAAATCTGAATAGGTTTTAAGAATGTTGATAATTTCGTGTTGCTTTTGAGGCTTTTCGGATTTAGCTTTTCGGTTTAGAAAACTACCAAAATCACGAAGTAATATGGGTCCTTTCGGAAAATTATTTTTTTTGAGAAAAAATTCAAGATAGCGATACATATTCCAAGGGCTATGGCTCACATAAAAAATAGGATTGCTTTGCTTTCCTGTTTTCCCTCGATGTAACAAGTGGTAAAATTCAGCAGCGCCTTCTAAAGGAACTCTGCTTTTGGCTGTTTTTAAAAACGTATTATATAAAACGCGCCATTTCAAAGTGGAGACCAATCCTGTATGTAAAATAGTATCATCGATGTCACTCGCTACTCCGAACGAACTATCTATTTCAGGAATCAACATTTCTCCGGGAAAGCGATTCTGTAATTGGATGACGCGTTGATTTGTAAAATCTTTATAGGACAGTTCGACTTGAAGCCAGCCTTCGTCGTTGGTTAAAGATTTCAAATTATTGACCTTTTCATCAATCAAAAAAT
Source organism: Flavobacteriales bacterium (assembly GCA_038255205.1). Lineage (GTDB taxonomy): Bacteria > Bacteroidota > Bacteroidia > Flavobacteriales > Flavobacteriaceae > JBPOFM01. Next base: position 1,082 of record JBBSLN010000157.1, on the reverse strand, counting down.
AACCTTCCTTGTCTGTTCGCGTTTCAATAACCGAGTTGTTCGATAACTTTAAGAGTAGTGGCGTATGTTTGATTTCGTCAGTGTCAAAGCGCTTATAAGCGTTAATTAGAAGCTTGATGGGATGTTTTCCTTCAAGATCAATCGATTCGTCTTCAAGGGCTCGGCCTCTTATGTATAAATGGGAATCTGTCCCATAACTTTGGAACACGATAATTTGTAAAGGGTCTTTTGTAAACCAGCCCATATTAAAAATGCCAAGATTGTGGCCAAAGCCAAATTATTAATAATCCGGTAACAATTGCTACACCGAATGCCATTGCAATCCATTTTGCCATGTCTTTTGCTCCAAGAACAATTGCCATAACTCCTTTAAAGACCAAATTTGAAACGGATGCCAAAAGAATCAATTTCCAACCTAAATCAGCTTGTAGTCTGTCACCTTTCATCATTTGTGATAAAGATAGCGTAATTGCATCAACATCTGTCAATCCGCTGATGATGGATACGATATATAGCGCATTATTACCGAATTGCTGCTTGGTAAAAGCCACCGCCAAAAGGATAAAACCGTATAAGAGACCAAAAACCAACGCACTCTTAAATTGCGCAGGATTTTCGGGTTCCGGCATGTCATCATCGGATTTGTTTTTATTGATAAGGTAAAATAGGATGACGCAGATGACCGCAACAACAACTATTTCCGCCGCAATAGGAAGAATGATCTGACCCAATTTTTCAGGAACAACCACTGCAACTTCTATTAAAACACGTACCATTGAAATTGCTGATGCTACAGTAATAACAAAAACAGCTAATTTGCTTATGTTTGGCGCATCTTTCGTTTTGCGAGCATAACTTACTGTGGTCGCAGTGCTGCTTATCAATCCACCCAAAATACCATTTGAAATGATGCCAACTTTTTTACCAACCAATTTATAGATAAAATATCCCACCACACTGATGCCAACAATCAGCGTGACCATCAACCAAATACTTTGAGGATTAAGAACATCAAGTGGTCCATAAGTTTCATTAGGAAGGATAGGAAGCACGATTAAACTGATGCCTGCTAAAGTCATGAT
>JBBSLN010000156.1:0-5663 GCA_038255205.1 Flavobacteriales bacterium | reverse complement strand
TCTTCAGTTTTCGTCGTCGACAATCTAATCATTTAGATTGTCTTCATCGTAATAATCTCGCCAATTTTTGAACTACTCTTGTCCTTCAACAATTCAATTCAGACATACATGGATTCATTATTTAATAAGTCACGAAGTTACTAAAAAAATTATCATGAATCTTATGAAATTAATTGGTTTCATTATATAATTATTTTGACCAACTCGGAAGTCTTGGTTTTTCCTTCTCCTATTCATACATTCCGGTGGGCATCATTAAAAACGTCCGACTTCCAACAAACTGGTCGCCATACATTCGAAGACCGTTTACATGATTATGTTTTCCTATAAAAACTACTACCCCACTGTTGACACATTACAAAAAGTCGCAAAGAAATATTCTTGAAAATCACTCCATCTTTTGCAATTCGGTCAATTTAAGGTTAGAGCTAGCCTACTAGCGGGAATTCCGCTAGGGCTTATAATTTGTGTGGTATTGTCATCTGACATGTTGAAAAATGATGTTCTGCTGTTGCTGATTCTTTAGTTCTTTAGTTTTCTCAACTACTATTTTAATCTATTTTGTACAACATGTTTGAAATTGAATTGTTACAAAGAGTAATAATATTATATTTTGTTCATGTGCCAATTATTTCGTTATGATTCTTACGGTTTGAACGACTTCCTTCTTAAAAATTGTTTGGTCAAAAAATGAAAACACCTTATCCAATTGTTCGAATGGAATAGATGATAATTCGTGCTTACCACCTATCACTTTATAGAGGTAAAATGGCTTTTCAAGTTTTCGCAATTTATCTACAATAGTGGCGGAGCCGTCCAACATCAAATAACCAACTCTAGTTGGCGCACAAAAATGGTGCGGCGCACTTCCAAATGGCACTAAATTATCTTCCGTACCATGAAAAAATGCGGATGGCAAAGCGTTGGTGTTAGTAATATAGTCAGCATTGACGACAGCGCCAGCTAAAGAAAACACACCTGCGAATTTAATTTTTTCATATGGTTTTAGGTCATCGATAAAGTATTCCTTCATGTAGACAGCGCTCAACATACCTTCGGCACCTGCACTGCTGCCTCCAGCGATAATCTTAGATGTGTCTGCGCCCAGCAGTGTTTTATTTTGATAGATAAACCGCGCGGCATCTAAAAAATCGATAGCTGCATTTTTAAAAGTGAGCAGTTTTTCGGATTTAGGACAGTCGCATCCAAAACCCGTCAATTGGCCCTTTCTGGTTAGTCTATAGGAAATAAACACTCCTAAATAGCCATTTTCAGCAGCTAGTTGAGCTAGTTTTACTTCGCTCGGAAACTTTCTATCACCTCCTACAAATCCTCCGCCATGCATCCAGAGCAAAACTGGAACAGAATCAGTTTTTTTGAGATTTTTTGGAGTGTACACATCCATTTTTAATGAATCCAATCCTTTTACGGCATAGGTGTACGTGGTTACTTTTACTTGTGAAAAGACTGTTGATGAAATAAAAAATAATAAGATGTAAAAAATTAGTTTGTTCATGTTTTTTCTTTTTTTTTAAGACCTACAAGGTTGGAAAAACCTTGCAGGTCAGTTTGCAAATAAACCTTGCGGGTCAATTCATTTTTTCAATTAAAATGCCGGTCATTACGGTGTCTCCTTCGAGTGCTTTCAAATTTATGCGTAATCCTTGATTATTCCTTATTTTTAACAAAGCTTCAATAGTAATGCCATATTTGTCTGGATTGTCATTTGCCATATTGAATCGGCTCTCGACCAATTCATTATTCAAAACAATATCGAAAATGCGTTGTTTAGTGCTTTCTTTGGAAGGTTCTTTTTTTGCTGTCAAAATAAAAATGGTTTCAATAGAACTCCTAATTTGAGGCTCTGTAAAATATAGGGTTATTTATAATTTTCATCTTTGAAATTGTCAACCAAACCTTCAATTAATCTCTATCATTCGTTATTATAGTACTTGCTGATCAAATTGAAAGTGTTGTAACCACCTTTGTAATTTTCGACCGATTGACCATGGACATAGACATTAGTTTCTTATTTAACAGCATTGAATTTGAGATAATGAACTTTATCTTTTTTTGCTAATTTGAAATAGTGATATGTTTTTGATACCAACCCAATCCTATATAATAGGCTTTTTCGTCATTAAAGGCATCATCTTTATTTCAACTATATGCAATATTAAAGGTTGCACACTTAGTTATGGTGGCGTACAATGTAAATGGCCAACCAGAATTTATTGGTGTTTCTTGTGCAAATACTAGAAATGAAAAAACACACTAAATACTATCAGCATGTACTTCATTTGGTATTACGTATGTGACATAAAATGCTATTAATTTTCATCTATTAAACCTTTCAAGTTTTTAAAACCTGAAAGGTTTATGTCATTTAGTTAATGAAAATGTATTCTTAAATTTAAAATCCGAACTAGGTGCAATGGAGATTTCAAACTCACCAGGCTCCACGTCGAATTTCATTTCATTGTTATAAAACTTTAAATCTTCAACAGTCAAATCGAAAGCAACAGTTTTGCTTTCGCCTTTATTTAGGAAGATTTTTTGGAATCCTTTTAATTCTTTTACAGGTCTGGTGATACTTCCAATTTTGTCATGTATATAAAGTTGGACGATTTCATGACCATCATAATTACCTGTATTTTTGATTGTGACGCTCGCGGTTAAAGTGTCAGAATTTGTTATGGTTTCTGAAGAAAGAGTAACATCAGAATATTCAAAAGAAGTATAACTCAATCCATATCCAAATGGAAATAATGGCGTGTTCGGCACATCGATATAATTGGATTTGTAATCTTCCTTCGGATTGCTGTCAGGAATTGGGCGACCTGTGTTTTTCATGTTGTAATAAATTGGTACTTGTCCGACATTTCTTGGAAAGGTCGCTGTCAATTTTGCTGATGGATTGAAAGAACCAAATAGGACGTCCGCAACTCCACTTCCTCCCATAGTTCCAGGATACCAAGCTTCTAAAATGGCGTCGACTTGATCGATTTCTTCTGAAAGGTTGAGAGGACGTCCATTCATCAAGACCAAAACAATTTTTTTGTTTGGAACCGCTTCTCTGATTTTTTTGATGAGTTTTGATTGATTTCCGGGGAGTCTTAAGTTGGTTCTTGATGCCGCCTCGCCACTCATATGGTGACTTTCACCCATCACGAGCAGAACAAGGTCTGCTTTCTTCGCTGCGTTAATGGCTTCTTGAAATCCTTGCTCATCTTCCGACTCAATCTCGCAGCCTTTTGCGTAAATCATTTGGCTGTTTTTTAAATATTCCTGCAACCCTTCATAAATACTTACTGATTTTCCGTTTCTATCACCTGCGCCTCCCCAATTTCCATTAATATGAAATTCATCTTTAGCTAATGGGCCAATGAGAGCAACGGTTTGCGCCCTATTCAATGGCAAGGCTTGATTATTATTCTTCAATAAAACCGAAGATGCAGCAGCAGATTCTCTAGCAGTCTTTAAGAATTCCGGTTTGTAGATGGTTTCCTTTTCTCTTTGCTCATTGCTGTAGCGATATGGGTCATCAAATAAACCCAACTTGAATTTCGCCATTAAAATCTTTTTACAGGACTCGTTGACCAAAGTGATATCAATAGCCTCATCTTCAATAAGTTTATTCAAATGCAAACGATATACTTCACCCATCATATCCATGTCTGTGCCAGCGTGCATTCCCAAACGGGCAGCATCAATACTATCCTTGGCAAAGCCGTGTTGAATCATTTCGTTGATAGCTGTATAATCTGAAACTACAAAACCTTTAAAATCCCATTCGCCACGAAGAATATCCCTAAACAAAAATTTATTACCAGAAGCAGGAACGCCATTCACTTCATTAAAAGCGGTCATAAAAGTTTCAACACCTGCATCAACCGTCGCCTTAAAAGGTGGCAAATAGACGTTGCGTAATTCATCTTCACTCATATTGACTGCGTGATAATCTCGACCAGCTTGAGCCGCTCCATAACCCACAAAATGTTTGGCGCAGGCGAGAATCGTATTGTTTTTTGACAAATCATCGCCTTGGAATCCTTTAACATAAGCCTTTGCAATTTCACTTCCCAAATACACATCTTCACCAGCACCCTCGGAGATTCTTCCCCATCTTGGGTCACGAGCGATGTCTACCATAGGCGCAAAAGTCCAATGCAGACCTTCGGCGGAAGCCTCTGTAGCTGCAATACGCGAGGTTTGTTCAATTAAGTCCAAATCCCAACTTGTAGATAGTCCTAAATTGATAGGAAAAATGGTGCGATGTCCGTGAATGACGTCATAACCAAAAAGTAGAGGTATTCGCAATCGGCTTTTTTCAACGGCAATCTTCTGAATATCACGTGTGCCTTTGGCCGTATACACGTTGAGCAAAGCTCCTACACTACCTGCCCGAATATGTTTCTCAAAGTCCGTCCTAATTGTTGGCCCAGTTTTATCCCAATCACCACTATACATGACGGTTTGCCCGATTTTTTCTTCTAAAGTCATTAAATTCATGAGTGAATCGACCTTCGCCTCGTATTTGTCAGGTGCATTTTGTGCTTTCATTGAACTCCCTTTTGAGAAACCTCCAAAGAAGTAGAAAAGCACTATAATATGTATTGTAAATGTTCGTCGCATATTTTAATTTTTAGTCTGATTTGATGATTTCTGTTCGTTCTGAAATGCCATTATTGTTGAATGCTTCTATCTGAAAATAATAAGCATCTGTTCTGTCAGCTCCTGTGAAATAGTATTCGTTTTTGCCATAGACCATCATGCTTCCATAAAGTTTATCTGGCGATTTACCCCAATAAATTACGTAGCCATCTGCCAATTGATTTTGTTGCCATTTGAACCAAATGCTTCTGCGCTCGCCATATTTTTTTGGGTCAGCACGTAATGCAATGAAATTCTGAACTTTTTCTGGTTTTTGACCACTTCCTTTTCCAAAAACTCGGAAACCACTTAAAGCGAATTTACCTGTTGGCATTTTGATGTTTTCAAGTTTTAGAAATCTTGCTTTTGCCGGATTTTTTAGCTCGATATAATCGTGAGGAACGTCAGTTGTATTTTTGCTTTTGTCAATAATGACGCTCCATTTCTTACCATCATTGGATCCATAGATTTTATACTGGTGCATTTTTCCTATCGTTTTCCCCAAAAATTCTACATCTTGGTCGGCGTAGTTAATTTGAATGGCATTGATGGTTGACACTTCACCCAAATCCGTTTGAAACCATTCGTCTTTATCGCCTGTTTTGGCGCTCCAATACGTTTTGATATCTTCATCAACCGCATAGTTGCCCTGATAACCGCCCAAAGTTGAGGATGTTTGCACCGGTTTTTGATAATTGAGTAACATCCAACCTGCGAACATATCTTCCGTAAAATCTCTTTCCTTGGCATATTCGGGTAAGTAAGTTGGATAATCACCATAAGTGGTATTGCAATACATCACATCATCTGTATCGAAGCCAGAAGGCCAAATCCCAAGACGTCTTTCGAAATTGTTTTTTGTGGAAATGAATATGGTCGAAACATGCCAATAATTATCATAATTATCCTGAAACGTTGCACCATGACCAGCACCACGAGCAAATCCACCAGGTTTGTATGAAAATGGATTGTGCGCTTGATAAGCGTACCCTTGCAATGGGTCTTTACTT
>JBBSLN010000155.1:0-5672 GCA_038255205.1 Flavobacteriales bacterium | reverse complement strand
TGGTCAATCATTACTTTGAACAACTCAAAAGCTTCAAACTTATAAATCAACAATGGGTCTTTTTGCTCGTGGACTGCCAACTGGACCGATTGTTTCAATTCGTCCATCTTACGTAAATGGGTTTTCCATGCATCATCAACAATCGCCAAAGTAATGTTCTTTTCAAAATCATTGATTAACTGCTTTCCTTGAGTGTTATATGCTCTTTCTAAATCAGTCACTACTTGCAGGTTTTTGACGCCGTCAGTAAATGGAACCACAATTCGCTTGAATTTATCACGTTGGTTTTCATACACATTCTTTATGATAGGAAATGCCATGTCTGCGTTGCGTTGCATTTTCTCACGATAATGGTCAAAAGCAGCCTTGTAGACTTTTCCAGCTAATTCCTTTTCGGATAGCTTATTAAATTCCTGCTCAGTAATGGGTGAACTCAATGAGAAATAGCGAATCAATTCAAATTCAAAGTTCTTAAAATCATTCGCTGCTTTGTTGGTTTCTGAAATAATTTCCGATGTATCGTAAATCATGTTTGCCAAATCTACTCGTAATCTTTCGCCATGTAAAGCGTGACGGCGACGTTTGTAAACGACTTCACGTTGTGCATTCATGACATCATCATATTCCAACAAACGTTTACGAACACCAAAGTTATTTTCCTCTACCTTTTTCTGTGCACGTTCAATGGATTTTGAAATCATGGAATGTTGAATGACTTCTCCTTCTTCCAATCCCATTCTATCCATCATTTTGGCAATTCGCTCACTACCGAAGAGACGCATCAAGTTATCTTCCAATGACACATAAAATTGTGAACTTCCCGGATCCCCTTGACGACCAGCACGACCACGCAACTGTCTGTCTACTCGACGAGAGTCATGACGCTCTGTACCCACAATTGCAAGTCCGCCAGATTTTTTTACAGCTTCTGCTAATTTAATATCGGTACCACGGCCTGCCATATTGGTGGCGATTGTGACCTGACCTGGTTGTCCCGCTTCTGCAACAATGTCTGCCTCTTTTTTATGGAGTTTTGCGTTCAAAACGTTGTGAGGCACTTTTCGAAGTGTCAGCATTTTTCCTAACAACTCACTGATTTCAACCGAGGTCGTACCAATCAAGATTGGACGTCCTTCTTGAGATAGTTTAGTCACTTCATCAATAACTGCGTTGTATTTTTCACGTTTGGTTTTGTACACCAAATCCTGTCTATCATCACGGACAATGGGCCTGTTGGTTGGAATTTCCACCACATCCAATTTGTAAATCTCCCAGAATTCGCCTGCTTCAGTAACGGCAGTACCAGTCATACCAGATAGTTTGCGGTACATTCTAAAATAATTCTGAAGCGTTACCGTTGCAAATGTTTGAGTGACGGCTTCTATTTTTACGTTTTCCTTTGCCTCAATTGCTTGGTGCAAACCATCACTATATCGACGACCGTCCATGATACGACCAGTTTGTTCATCAACAATCATGACTTTATTGTCAATAACTACATATTGAATGTCTTTTTCAAATAGGGCATAGGCTTTCAACAATTGGTTGAGCGTATGGATACGTTCAGATTTAATTCCAAAGTCACGGAATAAATCTTCTTTTGCATTTGCCTCTTCTTCTTTAGGAAGGTTTTGAGCTTCTATTTTGGCGATTTCAGTACCAATTTCTGGCATCACAAAGAAATTAGGATCTTCTTTTCCGGAAAGGAACTCCACACCTTTATCAGATAATTCTACCTGATTATTTTTTTCATCTATTACATAGTACAATTCCTCATCGACCTTTGGCATTTCGCGATTATTGTCCGACATGTATTGGTTTTCGGTTTTTTGAAGAAGCATTTTGACACCTTCTTCACTCAAGAATTTTATTAATGCTTTATTTTTCGGAATACCACGATACACTCTCAATAATTTGAAGCCACCTTCCTTGGAATCTCCATCAGCAATCAGTTTTTTAGCTTCCGCCAAAACACCTGTTAAATATTGTCTTTGAACGGCAACGATACTGTCAACTTTTGGTTTCAATTCAGTAAACTCATGTCTGTCACCTTGTGGTACAGGACCCGAAATAATCAACGGCGTACGAGCATCATCGACCAATACAGAATCCACCTCATCCACAATTGCATAATGGTGAGGACGTTGCACTAAATCTTCCGGAGAATGCGCCATGTTATCACGCAGGTAATCAAAACCAAATTCATTGTTGGTTCCATAAGTGATATCGGCCAAATAGGCCTTTTTACGCGCCGCAGAATTTGGTTGGTGGTAATCGATACAATCGACAGACAAACCATGAAATTCGAAAAGCGGTGCCATCCAAGCGCTATCACGTTTGGCAAGGTAATCGTTGACGGTTACCAAGTGCACACCATTTCCGGAAAGTGCATTTAGATACATAGGGAGTGACGCCACGAGGGTTTTACCTTCACCTGTTTGCATCTCGGCAATTTTACCTTGATGCAATGCCACACCACCAATTAATTGGACATCGTAATGAATCATGTCCCAAGTGATGGGTTTACCAGCAGCATCCCAAGAGTTGGCCCAAACGGCTTTGTCATCTTCAAAAGTGACATAGTCTTTAGTTCCAGAAATTTCCCTGTCGAACGCGTTAGCAGTGACTTTTATGCTAGTATTATTTACAAAACGCTTTGCAGTTTCCTTTACTACGGCAAAAGCTTCTGGAAGAAGGTCGTTAAGAACTTCTTCTGTCACTTTATAGATGTCATCTTTAATACGGTCAATTTCCTGATAGATATCTTCTCGCGCGTCGATATCTTCTGTTTCTTCCGCTTCCTTTTGAAGTTTTTCGATGGAATCGTTAAAAGGCTGTCGTGCTTCGGCAATCTTGGATTTGAAAAAAGAAGTTTTGGCACGCAACTCATCGTGAGATAAGGCTTCCAAAGCTTTTTCAAATGTTTTGACTTGACCGACAATAGGTGTGATGGCTTTGACATCCTGTTTGGATTTATCGCCAACAAAGACCTTTAATACTGAATCTAAAAAACTCATGAGGTGTTTATGTTTTAGGTTGCGCACTTCGACAAGCTCAGTGCACGTAATAATATGTTGTTTGTTTTAAGTTGAAGCTTTTTAAGGCTCTCAAAGATACGGTTTGTATAATGTTAATTAAAAAATAGCGTACAAAAAAAGCCTCATGACGAGACTTTTTAACTATTCTTTTTGATTTTATTTAATATTCGTCCTCGTTCCAGAGGTAATCTTCGTCTGTAGGATAGTCTGACCAGATTTCTTCAATCGAATCGTAAGAGTCACCTTCATCTTCAATCGCCTGTAAATTTTCAACCACTTCTAAAGGCGCTCCAGTACGGATTGCATAATCGATTAATTCGTCTTTGGTGGCTGGCCAAGGTGCATCACTTAAATAAGATGCGAGTTCTAATGTCCAATACATTTGTTGTTTGTTTTAATTTTGTGCAAAAATAATTTTTTTGTTCAAAAAGTCAAGAAAAAAATGAATTATTTCAAAATTAATTTTTCATTAATAGAAAGAGCGTACATTTTTCCCTTAAATTCTTGACCTATAATAGATAATCAAAAAAATCGGAATAGCCTAAATTTTTTAAGATTCTTTTTGAGGAATCCATTTAATTTCTTCGGCTTGCAAGTCATAAGACAACTTCCGTGCCAACACAAATAGGTAGTCAGAAAGACGGTTAAGGTACATCAATGCCTCGGGCAGAAACGGTTCTAAATCATTGAGGGCAGAGGCTAGTCGTTCTGCTCTGCGGCACACGCAACGTGCAATATGACAGAATGACACAGTTTGGTGGCCACCAGGTAAAACGAAGTGAGTCATTTCTGGAAGTGACTCGTTCATGTTGTCCATTTCGTCCTCCAAACGCTTGATATCTTCATCAGAAATTTTAGGGATGTTCAAACGTTCTTTGCCATTTTTTAAAATTGCTTTTTCTGGATCGGTCGCTAGAATAGCGCCGACGGTGAATAATTTATCTTGAATATGCATCAACAGTTCTTTGTAACGTTGGTCAATCTCTTGATCGCGAATCAATCCAAGATGCGAATTGAGCTCATCAACCGTTCCATAACTTTCAATACGAATATGATGTTTTGGTACTCGAGTCCCACCAAATAATGCTGTGGTTCCTTTGTCGCCAGTTTTAGTGTAGATTTTCATGCTGAAAAGTTCGATGTTTGAAGTTCAAAGTTACGGGTTTTTTGCCACGAATGCACGGATGATTTTTGAAAGAAGGTTATTTGAAAAATGGGTTATTAGGTTGTTCATGAAGTACGCAATATTAAATCTAAAAAAAGTACTTTTCAATAACTCAATAACTCAATAACTCAATAACTCAATAATTATAACTGAAAACTGCGACTGCGACTGAAAACTCAATTTTAGTTCCAGTTCTCATCAAAATCCAACTGATCATAATCGTCGACATCCAAATCATCTTCATCGGAATCGTTGAATTCATCAAAGTCATCTGTTAAGAATGATTTGTCAGGCGCCTCGTCTGGTACTTGTCCGTGACCGAAGAGTAAATTTGGATAATTTACGCTGTCTGTTTCTTCAACTATTTCAGCCAATTCCACAAAAAACATCCACATGTTCAGGAAGTCATAGATATAAATAAGTTTAGTCTCGGCTTCATGGATAACAGAATTAATTTTGGTTTCTTCCATGAGATTGACGTTATCGTCTCCATCGCTTAAATCGAACAATGAAAATTCCTCACCTTGGTTCCAATCATCATCACTTTTGTAAAAGGATGCCATTTCTGAACCATCAAACCCAAAAGATTGCGTGATAATATTGTGCAAATCCTCAAGTGTGTCGTCTTCACGTATTTCCAAATCTCGGAAAACGTTGTCTTCAGTATCATTATCGAGAATGACTCTAAATCTGTATATCATTTTGTTCGTAGTTTAATAGTTGTTATTGGATGGTAGCGATTGGTCGATCGCGTTGGCTTTCTAAATATACATAAAATTGTATTCCAAATAAAATGGTCGCGATGACTAAATGTAAAGGTTGCGAAAGGAAAGGAAAATCAAAATAAAACATTGCAATACCTGTGGCAATTTCCAAGAGGATAAACAATAGTATTAATTTCACTTTTTTATAACCTAATTGGCCTTTTGTGTTTTTTGTAAATAGAAGTAAATTCACCAGAAATATAACAATGGAGAATGTTCTATGGATGTAAAATGTAATGGTGGGGTTTTGCATCCAAAGCGATTTGTTATAGCCTACGGACTTTATGGTCATATCTACTTCTTGCCGTACTTGTGTACCCAACACAACTTGAATCAGGGAAAGTGCGATGGCGACTAAAAGTAGAGTTTTGAAAGAAGCATCAAATTTTTGATGTTTGAAAGATGTTTTCGTTTTGAAAATGAGATATAGAATCATCGCTACAATGACCAAAGCCATCACCATATGAACCGTAATTTTGTAAGGTGCTAAATTTGAATCCACCACCGTTTTTCCCAACCAAGCTTGGAAGCCCATTGCGAACACTGTAAAAACAGATAAAATTGTAATCCATTTATTGTCACGCCAAAACCAAAAGGACAACACTGTAAATATCAATATGGGAATGCCTGATAAAGCACCCAATAAACGATTGATATACTCCACCCCAGTATGAAGCGGATTAAAAATAGCATAATCATGTTTTG
>JBBSLN010000154.1:0-5703 GCA_038255205.1 Flavobacteriales bacterium | reverse complement strand
GGTCAAAATATGAGAAAACGTTACCAGCCCAGTCACAGATCCCAAGGTAAATACAACCAAAACTTTGAGCAGCCTAATGCGAGCGGCATTATGTATAAAGTCAAAATTGCCAACGATGATTTCATAAAAAGTATCAGAAAGCGCATTCACGGAATCAACAAGCAGTAGCACGTAATTTCCGAGTAAAATAAGAATAAAAGAACCAGAAAAACCAGGCAAAGTCATTCCAGAAACACTTATCATACCGCAGAAGAATACGAACCATAGGTTGTCGTTTTCTCTTGCTGGGTCTAAAAAGCTGATACCGACACCAATAATAATTCCAATGATTAAGGATACTAAGGTTTTGTAATTCCAAACTTTAAATTCTCTGTTGATATAATAGATAGAACCGATGATCATCCCAAAAAACAGACTCCATACATAAAGCTCATAATGCTTCAAGAAGTAATCGAGTATTTTTGAAACACTGAAATAACTCACGATCATTCCAAAGAATAGCAGGCTTAAAAAACGACCGTTAATATAGTGGTAAAAGGATCTAAACCGACCGTTGAAAAGAAGTTTGAAAGCCGTCTTATTGACTTTTTGAAGCGAATGGATGAATTCTTCATAAAACCCAGCTACGAATGCAACGACTCCTCCAGAAACACCTGGAACTTTATTGGCCGCGCCCATTCCAAGTCCTTTAATGACGAGGTAGAATCGGTCCATAAAAGTTCGGGTGTTTTGCATGTTACTCTTTTTTGTTGCCTAATCTTTCAAGTATGAAAATAGTCAAAAAACCAACGAGCATCAAACAAATGGCAAAAACTAATTGAGGGTTTCCTTCATAGCTAAAAGGGGAAATACTCTTCTCAACCAAAGGAATATCAATACCAGCAGAATCCTGACGCCATGTTAATACTTTCTTCCAAGGCCAAATTTTATTAAGTGAACCAAAAATAAAACCAGTCAATAACGCCAATGTGACATTATAATAGTTTTTAAAAAGCCATTTAAGAACATGGCTAAAACTTAATAGTCCAACCAAAGCTCCAATAGCAAAAATCGCAATTCTTTTGATGTCAAAATCATGCAGAGCGTCACTTAATGTCTTATAAGCTCCCAATATCACCAAAATAAAAGCACCAGAAATACCAGGAAGTATCATGGCACAAATGGCCAGTGCACCTGCGAAAAATAGAAATAATGAGCTATCTGTATCAGCCATCGAAGGCAATTGTGAAATATAATAAGCTGCAGCAGACCCGATAACAAAAGCAACAATTACGGCCAAATCCCATTTTTCTATTTGTTTGCCAACAAAATACACACTGGCAACAATCAAACCGAAAAAGAATGACCAAATAAGAATCGGATGATTCTCAATCAGGTATTTGGCCAACCGCATGAAAGTCACAAAACTGATAAAAATGCCTGTGAATAGCGCAACCAGAAAATTACCGTTAAGTTGTTTCCAAAATGCCCCAAAACCTTCTTTCCTTAATGTGGTAAACAAAGACAGATTTACGCCGCTAATGGTTGCAATCAGTTCTTCATATATACCAGAAATAAGTGCGATTGTACCACCAGAAACACCCGGCACAGCATCGGCAGCCCCCATTGCGATCCCCTTAAGGGAAATTACAGCATAGTCTTTAAAATGTCTTTGCATTCGATATCTTTAAATAAGGATGTTAAAGGTATGTAATTTTGCGAGAGTTTTTTTGAAGGAAAAATAATTTATGAAATGATTGGCTAGAATCAGACCTGCCATTGTGCGATTCCTGCTAAATTAAAAAAAGAACAGAAGTGAATTTGGTCTACAATTAGACTACTTTTTTGAATTCGAAATAAAATCCAAAACGTTTTTTTGTTTTGAAACCAATGGGAATAGCTCCTCCACTATAAAGTCAAATTCAGGGTTTAATAGTAACCCATTTTTTAAATGATAAGAGCCTTTTTCAGGTTCTAAAAGCGTGTAATAGATTCCAGCCAAACGGTACTCGATTTCAGCGGTTTCCGGGTAGAATTCGGCAGCTTGAATTAAATTTAGAGCAGCAGCCTCACACTCACCCAATTTTATTAAAATATCGCCTCGCGATAACCAAGTGTCCAATTCATAATTACCAAGGTCCAATGTTTTTTTATACCCGCGTTCGGCTTCCTCAAGAAAATGCAAGCGATGGTTGATTTGTGCATATAATTTCCAATAAAGCACGTTATCACAATCAATATTAATTGCCTTATTGATGTAGTATAGCGCTTTCTGGTAGTTTTGTTGCCTATTGTAAAATTTTGTGATAGCAATCCAACCTTTATCCAATAAAGGATCCTCGTGAACCGTTTTATAATAGTACTGCACGGCCGAATCAAATTCACCCAACTTTTCATGGCAGTTCCCGATTCTTAACAATGCAAAAGAAGTAGGCTCGTCAAGTGCCAGCGTGATTTTATAATTTTCAATGGCTTCAAGATAGTTTTTTTGTTTTTCAAGAACCTTGCCTTTTTCAAGATAAGCGCCAACGAAGGTGTCGTCAGATATAATGGCAAAATCAAAGGCTGCCAGTGCTTTTCCATAATCCTTTAGTGCAAAATATTGACGTCCCAACTGATGCCAAGCAACTTCGCTATAAGGATTATTTTCGAGATAGTGGTTTAGAAAATCGACCGCTTCCGAGTTCAAATCTAAAAAGTCGAAACAATAAATAATATTATAAAGTGCGGAATAATCCTCGTTATCCAAGTCCAAACATTTAATAAAATTGTTTTTGGCGTTTTCAAATTGGTCCAAAAACAAATATTCCATTCCTATCAAGGCGTACAAATCGGCTTCATCCTCTTCTGATTCAATCAATTTTAAAGCAATCATTAAGGTGTCAATCGCCTTTTCATGTTCATCACGTTTTGATAGAATACTCGCTTTTTGAATATAAATTTCCTCATTTGTTGGTTCCAACAGGTATAAGACATCAAGCATTTTATCTGCCATTTGCAATTTATCTTCCAAAACATAAATCTCTACCTGAAACAGTTTAAGGTTCACAGAGGCTGGATGTTGTTCCAGTCCCATTTTAATAGCCTTTTTAGCAAGTGCTATTTTGCCGATTTCCAGATAGTGAAAGATGATGTTTTCGAATTCACCTGAATCAAAGAATAAAACGTTGTTGGTTTTAAGCATCGACTCAAATTTTGTCAGAGAATAATTGTCGTTGTCGTCACGTTGACTGAACTCCATAAGCAGTAGTTAAGGTTCGTTGAAATAAATTTACTGTTATCATTAGGAAATTGAGGTTTTTTAGCTGAATGTTGTCAACAAATTAATTAACAGTTGAATAAAAAATTTAATTAATAGGCATTTAGGCTTTGACAGACAGAAGGTTGGCTAGGTTTATTGTTATTTCGATTTTTTCGAAATTTTATCAAGTACTGATAGAATAATGGTGCATCCTTTGATGATTTCCTCGTTTGAGATGGTCAAGGGAGGTGTCATTCGGATGGCTTTAGGTTCAAAAAGTAACCAAAATAAAATTAATCCTTCATTCTGACACTTTAAAATTACCTTATTAACGATGTCTGCAGACGGTAAAATAGCAGCTAACATCAATCCTTTTCCACGAATTTCTTCAATAAGCGGATGCTTTAAATGCTGACGTATTAACTGTTCTTTTTCTAGCGCCTCATCCATAAGATTGCTTTCAGTTACTTCTTTTAATGTTGCTAATGCTGCTGCAGCGATAACTGGGTGGCCACCAAAAGTAGTGATATGACCAAGTTTCGGATGGTCTTTTAATGTGGACATCATCCCACGGGAGGCCGTAAAAGCACCTATTGGCATGCCACCGCCAAGTCCCTTACCAGTAACCAAAATATCAGGAATACAGTTATAATGCTCAAAGCCGAATAATTTTCCTGTGCGGCCAATTCCGGGCTGAACTTCATCTAAAATTAACAAGGCGCCAACTTCATCACAGCGTGTTCTTACTTTTGCTAAATAATTAGCTTTTGGTTCAATAAAGCCTGCGCCTCCTTGGATTGTTTCTAGGATGACAGCTGCCGTTTTACGTGTAATGTGTTGGATATCATCACAATTATTATAAGTGATAAAATGAACGTCTGGCACTAATGGTCGAAAGGCCTGTTTGCGTTCTTCATAACCCATCACGCTCATGGAGCCCATTGTATTGCCGTGATAAGCGTTTTTTGCCGCAATGATTTGACTTCTGCCCGTGGCTCTTCTTGCCAATTTTAGAGCACCTTCAATGGCTTCCGTTCCAGAATTTGTCAAATAGGTGGTTTCGAGAGAATCAGGTAAATGCTTTGCCAATAACTTCGTCAGCTCAACAGCAGGTTGTTGAATGTATTCACCATACACCATCACGTGTAAATATTTGTCCAATTGATTTTTGATGGCTTCCACCACTTTGGGGTGCTTATGTCCCAATGTGCAGGCAGATACGCCAGCCACAAAGTCTAAATATGGCTTATTGTTAGTGTCATAAATATAGGAACCTTCAGCATGAGAAATTTCCATCGCCAATGGATGAGGCGTGGTCTGTGCTTGATATTTTAAAAAATCCTCTGACATCAATTTTCTTTTTTGAGTGCTTTTTTTATTGGACCCTTTGTTGCTGCTTTTGTTGAGTCTGATTTTTTAATGATGTCTTCGGGAATATTTCGAGATGCTTTCTGAACTTCATCTTCAACGGCATCCTTCGGTTTTGCATCTTCAACACGTTGCAGTAAAGTTTCGTCAAAAAATTCCTCTTGTGGAACGTATGCATCCAATCCTCTAATAACCGTTAATTCTAAAGGTGGATCGTCCTTAAATAAGTCTTCCACACTTTTGGGGCGTTCCTCATCCCGCCAGACAAAACCTCTCAATTTTCTGGCGTTTTCTGGAAATTCGGATTCGGGATAAATATCACCATCGACCTGATTGATAAATCTCGTTTCTACAATTTCACTATTCTCAATCTGCAAATTGATGCTTCCTGATTTTGATTTATTGATGCCTATCAATTCGTTTTTATCGTCACGCATAAAATAGATGACTTCGGCATTTTTGATGATTTCAACATTGTAAAGTTCATTATCCTTAAAAAGACCAATAAGTCGTTGGCCCTTTGTCTGACTATATCCGTCACCCAAGGTATCCTTACTCACTAAAAACGCATCATTAAATACCAACAAGGAATCCAACTGTTCCGTCTTGGGATTTGAAATCAAATGAATTGTATCACCCGTCATTTGATTGCCGAGGTTCCATAACACAGGATTCCGTTTCGAACTAAAGGCATCACTGGAGGAAAAACGAGCAAGATTTATCAGACGTGTTAATCCTGTTTTATGGTCTGCATGGATGGAATCTGCTTTTCCGCTTAAATCACTTTTAAAAAGTTTAGCATTGTAATAGGCACGAGTAATGCGGCTTTCCGGAGGACCGTTGACACGAATCGTATCACTATGCATATATAAGGAATCCCGTTCTTGAACTGTGATGACCAATGCTCGTTTTGTTATAAATACAGAATCTTTTGCTTTCCAAACTTCCGCATAGTGACCTCTGGCAACACTGTTATTTATGGTGTCTGTAATTTTAATATTATTGGTGGCAGAGGCGAAATCTTTGTTTCGGTCAAAATACATACTGTCACCTTCTATGATTCGGCTTTCATAATCAATTCTTGAATTTTTTATGAAATAACCAGTATCATTTTC
>JBBSLN010000153.1:0-5706 GCA_038255205.1 Flavobacteriales bacterium | reverse complement strand
CTTGGCATCCAAAACTTTGAGGGCTTTATTCGCATAAAAAAGTGAGCTGTCCTTGTTAAACTGGGGCATATAGGTAAACCAAGAAGCTTTTTTAGAATGAGTATTGCTCAGTTCAAGGGCTTTTTTTGGCGTATTATTTTTAATTTGGGAACCTTGGGAAAATCCATTCGAATAAAAGAGTATAACAGAACAGATTATTAAGGATTTAATAGAGGTATAGCTATCTGCTTTAAGAGTTCGATGTGTTTGAACATTGATTATTTTTATTATAAAGTCTTTAAATAAGAGCCAATTGGTTCTTGAATTTTTAAGGTTCTTGACATTAAACCAAATATGATTTTGAATTATATCCATTATGCGGCAGATTTAACGTTAAACAGGAATTCTACAGATGTGCCACCATTATTTTTTTCAATCATATTTCCGTTAAGCTGTTGTGTCAACAATTGAATCAATTGCGAACCAAAACCAGTTCCTTTAGGAGCCAATCCAAACACTTTTCCGACACCATTATCGGCAACTTTTAAAGTCAATGTTTCTGGTGTGGATTGTGAAAGGCTGATGAAGATATTTCCTTTGCCATCTTTTGGGAAGGCGTATTTCAAAGCATTCGTAAGTAATTCATTCACGATTAATCCAATAGGCAAAGCGGTGTCCACATCCAATTCCAAATTTTCCATGGCACATTCGATTTTTACTTTATCTTCCGCATTGAAAGTATCCAAAATACCTTCACCAAGATTCACGAAGTAATCTTTCATTTCGATACTGCCCAAGTTTTCGCCTTGATACAATTTCTGATGGATGATGCCCATGGATTGTACACGATTTTGACTTGCTATCATGGCATCTTTCGTTGCCGAATCTTCCAACTTCGCTGATTGTAGCGCTAAGAGACTTTTCACTAATTCTAGGTTGTTTTTGACACGATGGTGGATTTCTTTTAAAAGCAATTCATTTTGCTTGTTTTTGGTATCTAATTGCGAATATAAAACTTGTAATTCCTGATTCTTTTTTTGGCGTTTTCTATAATAGTAGAGGAGTCCAAAAAGGATAAACGCCAATAAAACTGCTAGAATGATATAAAGAGTCTGCGCTCTTTTTTGCTGCGCTATTTTTTCGTCCTGAAAATAAATGGTCGCATTTTTCTGTCCAGTTACATACTTCTTTTCGGCTTCGGATTCCAAACCATGAATCGTGTTGTCTTTGAATTCTTCATGAGCTTGAGCATATAAATGGTGGTAGAATAATGCTAATTTGTAATCGCCGAGTGATTCATAAATATTGGAAACATGCATGTAGTTTTCCCAAAGATTCCGGATACTTCCCGTTTTCTTAATGAGGTCGATGGCTCTCAACTTATACGGCAACGCTTCCTTATATTTCCCCTGCATCAAATAGACATGGCCAATATTTCCCAAAGACGGAATTAGATAGCGCTCCAAACCCATTTTTTCAGAATTGTCAAAATTGGTCTGATAATCAGCAATGGCTTCATCATAACGGTCCATATACTTGTAGATATTCCCACGCCAATTGATGGCTGACATCATAGGAATACCTGTTTCACCGATACTTCTATAAAGATCTATGGCTTTGTTGATGGTTACGAGGGCTTCCTCATGGTTGACATCAGCAAACAACATATCAAAGGCCTTGAGGCGATAAGCATCCGCCAAATCTTTGGGAGCGTCTAATGTTTTTAAAATAGCGATCGCCTTATCGCACCATTCGACACCCTGTGCATAACTTCGCTCGTAATATTTAAGTTCACCGATGGCTGCATAACAAATGGCTATGCCGCGTTTGTTTTGTGTTTTTTCAAAAATATCCAGGGCTTTGTAAACATACGCGTTGGCCTGTGCGTAATCTGCTGTAACCATCAGAAGATCTTTCCATGTTAGATAGGTAAAGGCAAGTTGGTTTTCGTTTTTTTGTTTTAATAGGATGTCTTTTGCGTTATCAACATAATAAAATGCAGAATCGAGCTTTGAATAATCTTTATGATAGGTTACCAAAAAATCATACGATTTCGCAAGAGCATCCTGATTTTTTATCTTTTTAGAAAGTGCTATGGCCTGATAGGAATGTATGGCAATTGCTGTGGAATCTTGAGGTATTTTGATATGAGAATCCAGCCAGCCCAATAAAGAATCCAACTTTGCCTTGTCAGAATTTTGAGCATAAAAATTTAGCGTACAAAAAAGTAAAAATAAAATGGTTAGCGACTGTTTCATAAGCCTTAATTAACACTATTATAAGACTTGAGGAGGAAAGTAAATATACTGAATATTTCTTACACTTTGCCAGCTCAAAATATGGGAATTGACAAATCATAAAAATGGAACGCAGATGATGCTGATTTTTTATGATTCACAAAGATTTATCAGCGTTTTCTATATTCTAAATGAAACTTCTTGAAACGAATTTTTTCAAGCATTTATTAGCTAATATCAGAATCATCTGCAATATCAGCGTTCTATGGAAATAGTATCAGCGGAAATCTGCCAAATCGGGGTCATCTGCGTTCATAAAATATAGTCTGTTATGTTACAAGGTCAAAACCATATAATAGCCTGCCGTGACGAACAACATCATCAAACCAATTCCCAAAAGCCTGATGGCACGTTTTACATTCCTGAATTTCCAAGCGGCGATTTTAGAAATGATATAAATCTGCTCGCCCAATTGTCCGAACAACTTTTCCTCATCAACACTAATAGTGTAAAATGTTTTTGAAAACTCTTTGATATTTCCAAATTTGGAGACGACATCGCCGAAAAAAAAGACATTTTTATCATAGCTGCCTTCAATTTTAGGAATAAAACAGCGCACACAGTAGAAGATGGAAGTAGCGGTGCAAATAAACCACGCACCAATAAGCACATGAAGTAAAGTGTTGTTTGAAGTGACATCAAAAACGGTTCCCACACTTTGGAATACGAAGTTCAATAAAATCCCATAAAAGGATAAAATCAAACCTGCCTTGAGTTCGGAGGCTTTGATAAGGCTCGAAATATATTGGATGCTTCCCCAATAATGGTCAACAAGTTCTTCGGTATGTGCATTTTTTACGTATGGTCTTTGAGACGCTTCCTCTGGTAATTCTTGTTCTTCCATAATTAATGAATGTTATAGTTGTTTGATTAAAGCCTATATTTTTCAACCCTTAACGGATTGAGTTTTTGTTCTTTGTTCTAACAGCCCCCGAGCAATCGGGGCGGTCTTGGTTCTTTTCTCGGACATTAATTTTATTTATTCCTTCACTTCGTAAATAGTCAAAGGTTTCGATTTATTTTTTAAATTGATACTGCCCACTTTTTCACATTGAAAAGATTCCTTTACTTTTTCGTAGCAAGTTTCACAAAAATGTTGCCCGCTTAACTGCTTCGATGACTTCACCTGCAACTGCGTACATAATATTTTGATATTCAAAACTACCTCTTAAGGGATATTCTTTTTTGGCGTATTTAAAATTCTTGATAGTTTCTTTGGTCGAGACACTATCCAATACCCATAACATATCTGCATTGCCAATGCCTAGGTTGTGTGTCAACAGATCACCGACCCGCGCATCGGATGCAATGTAATCATCAGATAACCGGAAATCCGGGAAATACTTTTGAACTTTGTCATCCCAATTCAACTTTCCTCGGTCTACAAGTATTCCTAGGGACATGGCCACAATAGCCTTAGTTGTAGACGTCATATTAAATAGTGTTTTTCCATCAAAAGGTTCTTTGGAATTGATATTTTTGACACCATAGGTTTTTTTGAAAACGATTTTTCCGTCTTTCACTATTACAGTTGCCAAACCTGGAATGTTCCAATCTTCCATGCCTTGAACAATCATTTTATCCAAAGATTTAATTTCTTGCTCTACCGTATCGTTTGGTCCCTGCCCGACTGTGTCCTTCAGTTGGGCGGGCAGTTTGGAATTTTCTTGTGAGAATCCAAATTGCACTGAAATTAAAAAGATAAATATATAATAGTTTTTCATGCTGAATCTTTTCTTAATTTCTTAATTTCGAATATCCAGGTCCCTTGACAAACCTGCCCGGAGTTGCACCAGTATGTTCACCGTCTTTTAATACCTGTTCGCCGTTCACAAAAACGTGCTGCATGCCAGTTGAGTATTGCATCGGTTTTTCAAATGTTGCATGATCTGAAATTGTTTCGGCATCAAAAACGGTTATATCCGCGTAATTACCGACTTTTAATTCGCCTCTCTTTTCGATTTTAAGATTGGTTGCTGGCAATTTGCTTAATTTATAGATAGCTTCTTCAAGAGGAATCACTTTTTCTTCACGCACATATTTTCCAAGCAGTCTGGCAACATTTCCGTATGCACGTGGATGCGTGCTCGATTTCAAAAAAACACCTTCAGGAGCTGAGGATTCAGCATCCGAACCAAAACTCATATATGGCAACGCAATCTGTTTTTTTACGTTTTCTTCGGACATTAAAAAGTAGACAGTTCCGACTCGGCTTCCATCCGCAATAACCAAATCCATTGCGGTTTCTTCAGGAGAAGTTCCTCTCATTTGAGACACTTCAGCAAGTGTTTTGCCAGTATATTTTTTTAGGCTATCGTTTTTGAATTCAATCAATAGTAGATTATCTGCAGTCTCCGCTGCCAAATAAAGATTTTCCCATTTATCTGTTTTAGTTTTCATTTCTTGGATTACTTTTTTGCGAATTGCCGGATCCTTTAATCTTGTGGCCCATTGATCATAACCACCTTCCTGTACCCACGGTGGCATTGATGCATCAAGACCAGTTGCTCCTGCAACATAGTTGTACATATCTGTGGTGATCTCTAATCCTACATTCCTAGCAGAATCTATTTTGGCTACTACTTGATCATATTTGCCCCAATTATCCTTGCCGCTCATTTTAAGATGATAAATCTCTGCTGGGATATCGGCTTCGCTCGCAATCTTGATCAGTTCATCTATACTTTTAAGTATGTTGTTGCCTTCACTTCTCATGTGAGAAATATACATCCCATCATATTGGGACGCTACCTTGCACAATTCTATAAGTTCTTCAGTGGAGGAGTAAAAAGCTGGGGCATAAATTAATGAAGAACCTATCCCCATCGCTCCTTCTTCCATAGCTTGTTTTACTAAGAGCTTCATACTATCCATTTCAATATCTGTCGGCGGTCTATCTTCATAACCTACTGTGTGGATTCGCAATGTTGTTGCGCCTAAAAAAGATGCTACATTGGGTGAAATTCCTTTTTTTTTCTAGAAAAGTTAAATATTCTCCTATTGTCGTCCATGCTATATCATATTTAATGTCTCCTTGGTTTTCTACCTCTTTTTTTTTCATTTTTTCGTTAAGAGGTCCCATCGACCAGCCTTCTCCAAAAACTTCGAGAGTTACGCCTTGTCTAATATCACTTTGGGATTTTCCATCTTCGATAAGCGAAGTAACGGCCCAGCTGAGCATATTGATAAAGCCGGGTGCAACCGTTAGGCCTGTGGCATCGATTTCATGGTCGGCGGTTGCATCCTTCAAATCCCCGATAAATGCAATGGTATCCTGGTTTATACCAACATCGCCGATGTACCCGGATGTATTGTTACCGTTTATTATGTTTCCGTTTCTTATGATTTTATCATAATGAGGATGTTCTTCTTCCTTGCAATTGAAGAATATTAATGTAAGTAGGGCATAAAGGAGATACTGTTTCATTCT
>JBBSLN010000152.1:0-5723 GCA_038255205.1 Flavobacteriales bacterium | reverse complement strand
TCATTTCCACATATATTTGAATTGCCAGTCAAAGCATGGTTTACCAAAACAACTGGCGCTTCACCAAGTGGTTTTCCAAATGTTTGATACGACAGTTGTGTGGAAAAATTCACACCGCTATTCGTAACATAATTTTCTATTGGAACATATTTAAGATTTTTCATTCTAATCTTTTAAATTCAATAATAAATATAGCACCACCAGAAATTTGATGATGCTATAAACCAATTTGTATTATACCAAGTGCGCTTTATTAATAGTCTTAAATGCTTCTTTTAAATCTGTTTTTAAATCTTCAATATTTTCAATACCAACAGACAAACGAATTAAATCTTTAGTCACACCCGTACTTTCTTGTGCCTCATCACTCAATTGTTGATGCGTTGTACTTGCTGGATGAATAATTAAGGATTTGGTATCGCCAATATTTGCCAATAGGGAAAATATTTTAGTGGTATCCGCAATATGTTTTGCTGTTTCATAACCGCCCTTGGCTCCAAAGGTGACGATTCCACTTTGGCCATTTGGCAAGTATTTATCAGCTAAATCTTTGTAATTACTTGTTTCTAGACCTGGATAATTTACCCAAGTAACTTCCTCCTGTTTTTGTAGCCATTTTGCCAATTCCAAAGCATTTTCACTATGTTTTTTGATGCGTAATTCCAAGGTTTCCAAACCTTGAATGATTTGCCATGCGTTAAATGGGCTTAACGCTCCACCATAATCACGCAAACCTTCGATTCTTACTTTAGCAATGAATGCAGCAGCCTCTAAAGCTTCACTATAAACTAAACCATGATAACCCGCTGATGGTTCGGTAAACTCTGGGAATTTCCCGTTTGCCCAATCAAAAGTCCCAGCATCAATTATGGCACCTCCCAAAGCGGTTCCGTTGCCGTTGATGTATTTTGTAAGTGAATGAATGACAATGTTTGCTCCATACTCAATAGGGTTTAACAAATAAGGTGTCGCCACAGTATTATCAACAATCAAAGGCACTTTGTAAGCCTTTGCTTCTTTTGAAATGGCTTCAATATCCAAAACATCCAATTTTGGATTCCCCAAGGATTCAATGAAGAATGCTCTCGTATTTTCTTGAGCTGCATCCTTGAAATTTTCAGGATTTGAAGGGTCCACAAATGTAGTGGTAACGCCATGTCTTGGCAAAGTCACACTCAATAAATTGTAAGTGCCTCCATATAAACTGCTGGATGCCACAATATGGTCTCCAGCTTTCAATAAAGTCAACAAAGTCGTTGAAATCGCCGAAGTTCCTGAAGCCGTAACCACTGCCGCAATTCCTCCTTCAAGTGCTGCCAAGCGCTCTTCTAAAACAGCATTTGTTGGGTTGTTGATTCGTGTGTAAATGTTCCCTGGCTCGGCCAACGCGAATAAATTGGCCGCATGGTCGGAGTTGTTGAACACATACGCTGTAGATTGGTAAATAGGAACTGCTCTAGTTCCTCCATTTTTTTGGACATCGTGTCCAGCATGCAACGCTTTGGTTGCGAATTTTTGTGTACTCATTTTTCTAATTTTTTGAGTTAATAAATAGATTAAAACAAAAAGTCAAATGCGTCTTCACAGACGTACCTAATAGAAAAATGTTAAAAAGAAATCGATAATTACAGATGAGTAATTACGTTTGGTTATCTATCCGATATTCGATAAATGAATCGAACATCAAGTAGAATTTAGCACCTTCATTGATAAATTCAAAGGGTTGCTAAGGCTTCACAGGGTCTAATCCCTCCGCCTTTCTTGATAACATTTCAGTAAGTTTTTGAACTTTGTGAGTGCAAATATTGCAACACAAAATCTAGAATTCCAAACTTTATGGGAACTTTTTTCAAAATTTTATGATTCTCGGAAAAACGTCACTTAAATTTTGCGAGATATTTATCATTGATGATTTTTGCCACTGGCTTATTCTCTATTTTACTTTCCAGCCATGAAATAATATCCAAATACAGAAAGGCTCTTCGCTCATAAGGATGCTCTTCATAGGTCTTGAGTTTTTTGTGAAGGTCTTTGAACGCTTGTTTCAAATCGTGAGGATAAATATCCTGTAAACCACGGATGAATTTAATCATCTCCTTTTGAACTTCATGAAGGTCATTCATCTTTATCAAAAACTTATAGGTGCTTTTTAGAAGGGTTTCTAAATGATAATCCAAGCCAGCTTCATAGTGAGCGACCAAATTCAACACGCGAGCAAAACACAATAAGTCTTCACGCATGGCAAGTGTTTTATTAGAAATAATTTTATCTAAATAAAAAATACATTCCTTATTGTTACCTGCACCAAATTGTAAACTAGCGAACTTGTAATAAAAAATCATTTTATGGTGTGCATCAATCCGACTGCTGAATTTTTTCAAATTATTTTCAATTCTTGGAATGAGCGCCAAACCTTCTTCAAAACTTCCATCAATAAAATGCTGATTGATTCTATGAAAATTTAGATACAGAAATTTTAAAGTCTCAACATTTTCGTCCATAGGGAAACTGGAATCTGAAACGGTTTTTTCAAATTGATTCAATGCCTTTTGAAATTTTGGCTTGTTTTGAAGAAAAAATATGGACTCCAAAAGATAATTATTACCCTTCAAGAAAAATACAGGATTAAGACTTACCATATTTGGATTCTGTTGAAATAAACCCACCCATTTGGAAGCATACTTATAACAATTCAAAAAATCCTGAAGCAGAAAACTATACCACAAATGGGTTTTAAATAACCATAATTTTTCACGGAATCCTAAACTTTTAAATTCATATTTAGGTAATCTATCCTGAAAATAAGCAGTTACTTTTTCACTTTCTTCTTGGTTTTTGACATAGCCAGTTTTAAGAATAATACTGTATAATTGAAGTGATAGATTGGATAATTTACTGGAAATCACATTCAATTGACTTAACTCTTTGGCCTGTATCGATAATTCATCTGCTCTTGTAGCTATACTTCTAGTAATATATTGCGATTCAATAACTTTTTCAAGTTCCACAATTTCGTAGGCAAGATTTTTCTCTTCATTTTGAATCGCGACCTCCTTTGATTTATCCAGAATTCGCAAGCTCTGCTTATACAAGCCTTTGTGATATAAAATGGAAGCGAAATCAAGTTGTTCCCGGATTTGGGAGCGAATGTTTTGATGTGAAGGATTCAGTCTTAAGCTAATTAAAATTTGTTTATATAAATGTGCTTTTACATTGGCCAATTGTTGCTTTTTTACAACGCCTGTTTTCACAATCTCCTTTTCGTCATAAGTATTTGCCTTATCCAAAACATTAAAAAGATTTAAAAACTTTGAATCAGAATTCACATCCAATCGACCTACATATAATTTGAATTGGCGCTTTTCTGACTTGGTCAGTGATTTTATCAAGGAAAATAAATTATCTTTTTGGTCTCTAGTTATCACACGATAATTGATTTAAAATACTAAATATCAATATTTTATATAACAAATTTTACGATGAACATCGTAAAACACGTACCAAATATCAACATTATTTCAATTCCAAAATATACATTCGCAAGACAATACGAAAATTTATTTTGATAAATGTCTAAAACACACATCCAAATATTTGACACAACCTTGAGAGATGGCGAACAAGTGCCAGGTTGTAAACTGAATACCACACAAAAATTAATCATTGCAAAACAGCTCGATTTGTTGGGCGTTGACGTCATTGAAGCGGGATTTCCTGTTTCAAGCCCAGGCGATTTTGAATCAGTGAAAGAGATATCAAGAATTGTCAAAAACGCAACTGTTTGCGGATTGACAAGAGCCGTTGAAAATGATATTAAAATTGCTGCTGAAGCATTGGCGTCTGCCAAAAAACCACGAATACACACAGGAATTGGGACGTCTGATTCGCACATCAAATACAAATTCAATTCCACGAGAGTGGAAGTCCTAAAGCGTGCTTTTGATGCTGTGAGATATGCAAAATCCTTCGTGGAAGATGTCGAATTTTATGCTGAAGATGCCGGAAGAACAGACAATGAATATTTGGCAAGAGTTTGCGAAGCTGCCATCAAAGCCGGTGCAACAGTGCTCAATATTCCTGACACTACAGGCTACTGCTTACCTAGTGAGTACGGGGCAAAAATAAAATATTTAAAAGAGAACGTCAAAGGCATTGAAAAAGCAATTTTGTCGTGTCACTGTCATAATGATTTAGGTTTGGCGACGGCAAATTCCATAGAAGGCATCATCAACGGCGCCCGACAAATTGAATGCACGATTAACGGCATTGGCGAACGAGCAGGAAACACCTCTTTGGAAGAAGTGGTGATGATTATGAAACAACATCCATATTTAAATCTTGACACCAATATCAATACGTCGATGCTTTACGGTATGAGCCAATTGGTTTCTGAAAGCATGGGTGTGTATGTGCAACCGAATAAAGCCATTGTAGGGTCAAACGCCTTTGCGCATAGCTCTGGAATCCATCAAGATGGAATGATTAAGAACAGAGCAACTTACGAAATCATTGATCCGAAAGATGTTGGAGTTACGGATTCTGCAATTGTACTGACCGCAAGAAGTGGTCGCGCGGCATTGGCGTATAGAGCCAAGAATGTAGGTTATGAATTGACAAAATTGCAATTGGACGACGTCTATTCCAATTTCTTAAACTTTGCTGACACTAAAAAAGAAATCAATGATAATGATATCCATCAAATCATTGAAACTAGCAATGTGTACCAGCAAATAATTTCAGCCTGACCCATAATGGGCATTTGGCAAAATACAATTATGAATAAAAAAACATTATTTGATAAAGTTTGGGATGCACATGTGGTCGATGCTATCGCTGACGGTCCACAGGTTTTATATATTGACCAACATTTAATTCATGAGGTTACGAGTCCGCAAGCTTTTAATGAGCTGAAAGAGCGCAGCATTCCTGTATTTCGACCAAAACAAATTGTTGCTACGGCAGACCATAATACGCCAACGCAAAATCAACATTTACCAATTAAGGATGAGCTTTCCAGAAATCAATTGGAACAACTTTCTAAAAATTGCAAAGAAAATAATATCACACTTTACGAACTTGGTCATAAGTACAACGGCATTGTTCACGTGATGGCTCCGGAATTAGGAATTACCCAACCTGGAATGACCATCGTTTGTGGCGATAGTCACACGTCAACGCACGGTGCTTTCGGTACGATTGCCTTTGGAATTGGCACCAGTCAAGTGGCACAGGTATTTGCAAGTCAATGCTTATTATTGACCAAACCAAAAAGTTTAAGAGTATCGGTTAATGGCAAATTAAAGAATGGCGTCTTACCAAAAGATGTCATTCTTTATATTATTTCAAAATTGGGCACAAATTCTGGAACGGGTTATTTCTGTGAATATGCGGGTGATGTGTTTGAAGGTATGTCGATGGAAGGGCGAATGACCGTTTGCAATATGAGTATAGAAATGGGAGCCAGAGGAGGGATGATAGCACCAGACGACATCACTTTCAACTATATTAAAGGAAGAAAATTTGCACCACAAGGCGACGAATTTGATAAAAAAGTAGCATATTGGAAAACACTTCCCTCTGATAAAGACGCAACATTTGATAAGGAATATTTCTTTGACGCCGAAGATATCGAACCAATGGTCACTTATGGCACAAATCCAGGAATGGGTATCAAAATTTCGGAAACAATTCCAGAAACCAGTGACGCATCTTTTGAAAAGTCT
>JBBSLN010000151.1:0-5731 GCA_038255205.1 Flavobacteriales bacterium | reverse complement strand
GTGAAGGAAGTGTGGTTGTCGCAAAAGTAATGGAAGGCAAAAAAGATTTTGGATTTGATGCCAAAACAGAAACATACGTAGACATGCTGAAAGCTGGAATCATCGATCCTAAAAAAGTAACTCGTATTGCATTGGAAAATGCTGCTTCAGTTGCTGGAATGATTTTGACCACTGAATGTGCATTGGTTGACATTAAAGAAGATTCTCCTATGCCAATGGGTGGAGGCGGTATGCCAGGCATGATGTAAGTCGAGAATTTCGACACATATAAATTATAAAAACGCCTCAATTTTATTGAGGCGTTTTTTATTACAGATATTTATTTCAAATAAATCCAATCTTAATTGAAACAGAAAACTCCTCAAAATTGAAGTGTTCCTATGCTCTTTTCTGTGATCGAATATGAGGATGCAATTCTTAAATCTTTTGATTTCCCTGGTAATAAAGTATTGATATTTTAAAACATATACACATGTAAAAAATAAGCTGATTCGCTAATATTTTCTTAATGATTATTTATCCAAAAGCATTTAATCATTTTTATGATCGTCTTTCACAGCAGCTTCTCTGTACATACAACAAGGGTGAACGCTATTATAAGCTTCATCCGTAGCCTTAATTTCTTTTGTATCATGACCTACATCCGCAATGTTTTGTTGAATCGCTTTCAAATTGGTTTTACCATCATCATAAATCAATTTTAATTCATGGGTTTCGACATTCCAAATAGCAGATTTTACGCCTTTAGATTTGATGGCAGCTTTTTCGATACGTTCTTTACACATCATGCAGACACCATCAACTTCGATGGAAGCTTTGGCTGTTTTGTTTTGAGCAAATGTGATTGTTGTGACTAATAATGTCAATGCTAATACTAATTTTTTCATGTGTTTTGTTTTTTGCCACGAATACACGGATGTTTTTCTAAAATATTCGTGTATTTGTGGCTCATTATTATTATTTTATTTTAAATCGCAATCCTGCATAATACATACTTCCAAAAATTGGACCATAGACGAATGTGGTATCAAAATTCGCTCCAAAAGGGTCATCTGCACCTAAAATAGGATTTTCTTGAGTCACATTTGTGATGTTTTCTCCGCCTAAATATACCTCAAATTTTTCAGAAAATACTTTCGTGATTTGTGCGTTGAGTGTTCCAACTGTAGGAGAATATTCTGGTAACTGATACTGTATAGGATTAGTCGTCGTTGATGAAAACCGCTGTTCGCCTAACCAGTTGTAGGTTGCATCAAACTTCCATTGGGCGCTATTTTCTTTTGTTGCAGTTTCGTAAGAAACGTTTGCAAACAGCCGATGTTTTGGTGTTAAAGGTTTTTCTAATTTACCAGAAATATACTGGGTCTTCACATCATATAATTTGTAGGCTGTTCTTACATCAAATCGTTCAAACAGATTGTAATTAAATTCCAACTGGAAACTATTGGCGTAACTATTTCCTTCAAGATTATAAAAATTGATTTGAGATGGGTCTTCATAATCAACCACTACTTGATTCTGAAAATCGGTTCTATAAAAGTCAAAAGTAACATCCCCCTTTCTTCCAAAGAGATTGAAACCTTGTAAGAATGAAACACCATAATTCCAGGCAATTTCAGGGTCCAATCCGTAAATAGCTCCTCCTAACCTCCCCGAAGTGGAGGAACTCAAAATATTGATAGCTCTTGAGGTAGCAAATATTTGTTGGTTTTCCGCAAAGATATTAGCGCTTCGTTTTCCTCTTCCAAAGGAAAACCGCAAAGCCGACTTTTCCCAAGGTGTATAGCGCGCATGAAATCGTGGTGTGACAAATGTCCCTAATAAATTGTGCCTATCAATTCTAACACCAGCGGTCAAATTCCATTTTTCTAGATTATCAAAGTTATACTCAAAAAAAGCACCTACTGAATTTTCGGTACGTTCAAAATCTGAAGTGTCAACTAACTCATCATAATGGTCATAGGTATAACTCACACCGGTTTTAATCTTATGTCTGGAGTCACTTATAATCGAATTATAAATGGCATTTGCATACCAACTGTTATGTAAAATGTCATAACGCGTCAATCCAAAATACGACTCTTGATTATGACTGCTAAAGGCTGCTTGAACTCCTAAACTTTGCCAAGGAATTTCTGGATTGACATAACCTGTTTTTATTGAAACATCCAATCGTTCTGTGTCTATTTCACTTCCCCATGCATTGGTTGTTAATTTATCGGTATCTGGATTAAAATCCATTTGACCCGTTTGCTTGGCGTCATTCAAATATCTAAAATTGATAAAACTCACAAATCCTTTTTCTGGATTGGTATATTGCCAACGATTCATGACATTGATTTGCTGCTGCAATGGCGTATCCAAAAATGAGTCATTATTCATATCGAATTTTAGGTCTCGGATATTACCATGTAGATACAAGCCTGTGCTCCATTTGTCACTAACTTTCGTATTCAAATGTGTGTTTAATTCGTAGCGTCCATTTTGTGAGCCATAAGCATTGACAAAAAATTTGGCATCGGTTGTTGGTTTTACGAGTTCGGTATTGATTTGTCCTGCAATGCTTTCAAACCCATTCACAACACTTCCTGCGCCTTTGGTGATTTGGATACTTTCTACCCAAGTGCCTGGTGTAAAACTCAATCCGTAAGCTTGTGATGCACCACGAATCGTTGGAATATTTTCAGCAGTAATCAAAATATAGGGACTCGTGAGACCCAACATTTTTATTTGTCTTGTTCCTGTTACCGCATCAGCAAAATTGACATCAATAGACGGATTGGTTTCAAAACTTTCCGATAGATTACAACAAGCCGCCTTTAGCAATTCATCGCTACTTACAGTCATCACATTTGCAGATTGTAAATACGATTTTGACGTTGCTTGTTTACGTGATGTCAAGTTCACCTCATCCAAATCACTGGTTGGAGTTAGGCTATGACGAATCATTTTAGGTTCGGTAATGGTTAAGGTATCCGTTTTAAATCCGATATAGCTAATGACTAATTTTTTGTATTCAGGCTTATATGGAATTGAAAATTTACCATCAATATCCGTCACTACGCCAACTGTAGTGTCCAACCAATAGACATTTGCACCAGGTAATCCAATAGGTTTGTTGCCTTCATTTGCTTCTAAAATAATTCCACTGATCTTATCTTGGGAGAAGAGAAAGGTTGGAATTAAAAGAAGAATATAAATTACATGTTTCATTTTATAGTTTTATAAAAATTAAAATTTGGCAAATGTCAACCATAACAAATACCTAAAAAGCAATTGATAAAACTAAAAGATCAAATAATAAAGACTTGGTCTAACATCTGTATGTCGGCGACCAAATTGGGAGGAGAATAATTTTTGTGAGGAATAATCTCTTTGTCGATAGAGTCAAAAAGATTTAAAATTGAATATTCAGAACTTGAAATAAAAACTTGATGATATAAAGGAAGCTCTTCAAATTTTGACAATTTTAAATTGCCCTGACCTTTTATAACTTCAAGTTCTTCTTTGCAGCATGATTTTTTTTCTGATGCGGACATTTCCATTCCACAATACAGTGCTTCAGAAAAAACAGCTGTGTCGACTAAAATATCACCACAATAATGCTTCTCAACAGTAAAAGATACTGTTGAGAACAGCACTAAAAATGCCATTATCAATGAAAAATCTTTATGGAATCCACTTACAAACATTATTGCAAATTTATTAAAAAAAATGTCAGTATGTAAATTTTATAAAAGTCTTAACTTTTCGCTTGTTTCAATTTATAGTAATAAAATGCTGGCAACAAGAGCAACAATAGCAATGGCTGAATTAAAAATCGTCTAATATTAAAAAAGATGTAATAATCTTGCTGCTTTGGATTGATTACAAAATACAAAAACAGCAACATTAGGACAATCAATGCCAAGGCATAAATAAAACCGGAAAACTTGACAATGCTCCTGTCCTGGAAAAACAGATAAATAATGCCCAATGAGAGGCCCGAATTTATTATATATCTCAAAGCTGTGTAAAGTGTCAGTTTTAAAATTTCACGTCTTGGATTATCGACGTACAAATAATCATTCTTAAAAAAAGTCAAGTAAGGGTCGTAAAACAATTCATTCTCAAAAGTTCTCACAAGTATGAGAAGTCCAAAAAGTACCAATAACCATATCGATTTAATGACGCTTTTCATGGCGTCTTTTTTACGTTGGAAAACCTATTGACCCAGAACATCCAAAGCAAAAATACCATTCCATAAATAATCAACGGAAAAATAACGGTATGGAGTTCTTCCCGTCGCCAAGGATAATGATACAATCCGATGGATAGAATGACAATTCTAAATAGATTGACAATATAAATCAATACACTGCCTGCCAAAATATAAAAAAAAGTAGTCTTAAATTTTCCAGCGAAAGCAATCATAAACGAGATAAATAATATAATAATGCTGATTGAATTACAACCTTCCACTACCCTTGCCACAAACTTGCTATTAATGATGAGTTTCATGGAAGGTTCATCAGGATGTTTGGAGATTTCAGCGTCGTAATCAAGAGTATGCAGTAAGGATTCAGTTTGTATAGCCACTATATTCGTGAAGTAATCGGGATAATATTTTGAGCCGTCAGAAAAATCTAAATACAGTTTATAAGAAAATGACAAAACCGCATACACTACTAAAAATGTCAAAATGAACTTAATGACCGATTTGTATTTTACTATAAGATCTTTCAAAAAATGCGTGTTTGTTGGTGTTGTTAAATTTATATAAAATTATCTCTATAATTACACTTTTGTAATACTTTTACCAAAATTTATAAGATGACATTTGACAAGTTAAAATCGCAGATTGAGTATTTAATAGCTGAAGAAAGTAAATCAGTCAACGATACGTTGTTATCAATATGTACGCTACTTCAAGATAATATACCTCATTACAATTGGGTTGGTTTTTACTTTAGAAATGGTGATAAAGAAGAGCTAAAACTCGGCCCGTATGTTGGCGCACCAACCGATCATACAATCATTCCTTTTGGAAAAGGTATTTGCGGACAAGTTGCCGTTAGTAATCAAAATTTTGTTGTGCCAGATGTGTCTGCTCAAGATAATTATATTGCTTGTAGTATAACTGTAAAGGCTGAAATAGTGATTCCTATTTTTGTCAATGGTGAGAATATTGGACAAATAGATATCGATTCTAACACACCAGATCCTTTTAATGCAGAAGATGAGCGGTTTTTAGAATTTGTTTGTTCTCAAGTTGCTTCAATACTTGCATAAATTCCAATAAAAAATTTCAAATCCAATAGGTCAAATAGCTAATGGAATTTTATTATTAAACTAAAAACCAGTCCGTATCGCTTCAACAGGATCCAATCGCGATGCTGAAATTGCAGGAATCACTCCAGAAATCAAACCGATAGCTGTCGAAAGCAGAAATCCTAGCATCATATTCGAAAAAGACAGTACAAAATCAAAATCTTCGGTAAAATTCGATGCAACTTGGGCTATGATCCAAACTAAAAGTAATCCTACCAGCCCCCCAATAACCGCCAAAATTACTGCCTCGAACAAAAACTGAAACAAAATAAACCTGTTCTTTGCGCCCAACGATTTTTGTATCCCAATCAAATTCGTTCGTTCTTTGACGCTAACGAACATAATGTTGGCAATTCCAAATCCTCCGACAAGCAAGGAAAAACCGCTGATGATCCATCCCATTAAATTCATGGTGCCAATT